>JAOPVF010000431.1 GCA_025963195.1 Mycobacterium sp.
T
This sequence comes from Mycobacterium sp., assembly GCA_025963195.1. Taxonomy (GTDB): domain Bacteria; phylum Actinomycetota; class Actinomycetes; order Mycobacteriales; family Mycobacteriaceae; genus Mycobacterium. The sequence continues at coordinate 2 of JAOPVF010000431.1, forward strand.
GGACCTGAACGCGCTGACCACGAGGTCGCAGGACGCCCTGCGCGAGGCGCAGTCGACCGCCGTCCGGATGGGGCACTCCGACGTCGACGGCGAGCACCTGCTGCTCGCCCTGCTCGAGCAGGACGAGGGGCTGGCCCCGCGACTGCTCGTCGCCACCGGTGCCGACCCGGAGCGGCTGCACGACGACCTGGCCGCAGAGCTGGGGCGACGGCCCAAGGTGACCGGCCCGGGTGCAGCAGGCAACGACGTGCGGGTCACTGCACGGCTGATGCGGATCCTCGACGCGGCCCAGCGGGAGGCCACGCGGCTCAAGGACGAGTACGTCTCCGTGGAGCACCTGCTGCTCGCCCTGGCCGAGGAGGGCACCGCGTCGGCAGCCGGTCGGCACCTCGGGGAGCACGGGGTCAGCCGCGAGTCCCTGCTGGCCGCGCTCACAGGCGTCCGCGGCAACCAGCGGGTGACGTCGAACACGCCCGAGTCGTCCTACGAGGCGCTCACCAAGTACGGGCGCGACCTGGTGGACGACGCCCGCAACGGGCTGCTCGACCCGGTGATCGGACGGGACAGCGAGATCAGACGGGTCATCCAGATCCTCAGCCGGAAGACCAAGAACAACCCCGTCCTGATCGGCGAACCCGGCGTCGGCAAGACCGCCATCGTCGAGGGCCTCGCCCAGCGGATCGTCCGTGGCGACGTGCCCGAAGGGCTGCGGGACAAGACGGTGTTCTCGCTCGACATGAGCTCGCTGGTGGCCGGAGCCAAATACCGCGGCGAGTTCGAGGAGCGGCTGAAGGCCGTACTGGCCGAGGTCAAGAGCGCCGAAGGCCGGATCCTGGTCTTCGTGGACGAACTGCACACCGTCGTCGGGGCCGGCGCCGCCGAAGGCGCCATGGACGCGGGCAACATGCTCAAACCGATGCTGGCCCGCGGCGAGCTGCACATGATCGGCGCCACCACGCTGGACGAGTACCGCAAGCACATCGAGTCCGACGCCGCCCTGGAGCGACGGTTCCAGACCGTGCTGGTGGATGAGCCGACCGTCGAGGACGCGATCTCCATCCTGCGCGGCATCCGCGAGCGGCTGGAGATCTTCCACGGCGTCAAGATCCAGGACAACGCCCTGGTCGCCGCGGCCGCCCTCAGCCACCGCTACATCACCGACCGCTTCCTCCCGGACAAGGCCATCGACCTGGTCGACGAGGCCTGCGCGCGGCTGCGGACCGAGATCGACTCCATGCCCGCCGAACTCGACGAACTCACCCGCCGGGCCACCCGGCTGGAGATCGAGGAGGCCGCGCTGGACCAGGAGAGCGACCCCGCCAGCCGCGCCCGCCTGGAGGACCTGCGGCGTGAACTGGCCGACCTGCGGGGCGAGGTGGACGCCAAGCACGCCCAGTGGGAGGCCGAGCGGCAGGCCATCCGCAGGGTCCAGGAACTGCGCCAGGAACTGGAACGCGCCCGGCAGGAGGCCGAGCAGGCCGAACGCGCCTACGATCTCAACCGGGCCGCCCAGCTGCGTTACGGAACCGTCAGCGAACTGGAGCGCCGCCTGGCCGCCGAGGAGGAGCAGCTCGCCGCCAAGCAGGGCGAGAGCCGGCTGCTGCGCGAGGTGGTCACCGCCGAGGAGATCGCCGAGATCGTCTCCGCGTGGACCGGTATCCCCGTCACCCGGCTCCAGGAGGGCGAGCGGCAGAAGCTGCTCAAGCTGGACCAGATCCTGCGCGAACGGGTGATCGGGCAGGACGAGGCCGTCCAGCTCGTCGCCGACGCGGTGATCAGGGCCCGCTCCGGAGTTCGCGACCCGCGCCGGCCGATCGGCTCCTTCATCTTCCTCGGCCCCACCGGCGTCGGGAAGACCGAGCTGGCCAAGACGCTGGCCGCCGCGCTGTTCGACAGCGAGACCAACATGATCCGCCTCGACATGAGCGAGTACCAGGAGCGGCACACCGTCAGCCGGCTGGTCGGCGCGCCCCCCGGATACGTCGGCTACGAGGAGGGCGGCCAGCTCACCGAGGCGGTGCGCCGCAAGCCGTACTCGGTCGTCCTGTTCGACGAGATCGAGAAGGCGCACGCCGACGTCTTCAACACCCTGCTCCAGGTGCTGGACGACGGCCGGATCACCGATGCCCAGGGCCGTACCGTCGACTTCCGCAACACCGTCGTCATCATGACCTCGAACCTGGGCTCCCAGTACCTGCTCCAGGACGCCACCCAGGCCGGCGAGATCAAGCCCGAGGTGCGGACGCTGGTGATGAGCGAGCTCAACGGCCATTTCCGTCCCGAGTTCCTCAACCGTGTCGACGACATCGTCCTCTTCCACCCGCTCGGCATCGCGCAGATCGAGCGGATCGTCGATCTGCTCCTCGAAGAGCTGCGCGACCGCCTCTCCGAGCAGCGCATCACGCTCGTCCTCACCGAGCCGGCCCGCCGGCTGATCGCGGGCGAGGGCTACGACCCGGTCTACGGGGCCAGGCCGCTGCGCCGCTTCATCTCGCACGAGGTCGAGACCAGGATCGGCCGCGCGCTGCTCAGCGGTGAGGCACGCGAAGGCGTGACCATCCTGGTCGACGCCGCCGGCGGCGAACTGACCGTCACCCTCCAGGACGAGCCGCAGGAGCCGTGATGAGCAATTCTCCACAAGGCCGCGCCGGACGTGCCGACCGCGCCGACCGCGGCGGTCGTGACGGCAGTGCCGACCGCGCCGGGACCTCGGTGCGAACGGTCGCCTGCGCAAACTGCGGCCGGGCCAACCGCGTACCCGCCGCGGCGGAGGGCAGCCCGCGCTGCGGAAACTGCCGGGCCCCGCTGCCGTGGATCGCCGAAGCGGGCGACGCCGACTTCGGCGAGGTCGCCGAGCAGGCGAGCCTGCCCGTGCTCGTCGACCTCTGGGCCACCTGGTGCGGCCCCTGCCGCATGGTGAGCCCCGCCCTCGAACAGGTCGCCGAGGACCTGGCCGGCCGGATCAAACTCGTCAAGGTCGACATCGACAAGTCGCCGGCCCTGGCACGGCGGTTCGAGGTCCAAGCCGTACCCACCCTGCTGATCCTCGACCACGGCAGACCCGTCGCCCGCCAGACCGGCGCCGCGCCCGCGAACACGCTGCGCCAGTGGGTGGACGAGTCGCTGTCGGCGTCCCACGGACCAGCCGGCCCCGCCTCCGGGAGGCGGCGATGACCGGTCTTCCCGACCCGCACCTGTCCATGGTCCGGCCCGTCACGCCCAGAACGCCGCAGGGCTGCGAGGACTGCCTGCGCGAGGGGACTTCGTGGGTGCACCTGCGTCTGTGCCTGACCTGCGGCCACGTCGGCTGCTGCGACTCCTCGCCGATGCGGCATGCCCGGGCTCACGCGGCGACCTACGCGCACCCGATCGTGCGGTCGTTCGAGCCCGGCGAGAACTGGCGGTGGTGTTTCGTGCACGAGGCGATGGTCTGAGCCCGGCGGGCTCGCCCGGCGCTTCTTCCGGCGTTTCTTCCAGCCCTGTCGCTTCTGCATTTGCTTCCGCCGCTGTTTGCGCCGAAGGGAGTGAACCGTGACCGCCGCCAAGGCCTCGCACGTCGTCGACGTGCCGCACGCCACCGGGACACCTGCGCCATGCTGACGCCCGCAGTCGACGTCTACGGCGCCTATCCGCGGCTGACGGACGACCAGGTCGCGATCCTGAGATCCTGCGGACAGGTACGGCTGGTCCGCGAGGGGGAACAGCTCTTCCGGGCGGGCGAACCCAGCGAGGAGTTCTTTGTCGTCCTCAGCGGCACGGTGGCCGTGGTCGAAGGCCACGGCGACCAGGAGCACGTCGTCCAGTTGCACGGTGCGCACAGTTTCCTCGGCGAACTCGGCGTACTGGAGGGCCAGACCGCCTTCCTCAGCGCGGTGGTACGCACACCCGGCGAGGTGCTGGCGGTGGGTCCGGCCGCCCTGCGCGACCTGCTCAGCCGCGAACCCGCGCTCGGCGACGTGATCCTGCGGGCCTACCTGCTGCGCCGTACGCTGCTGGCCGGCGCGGGCACGGGCTTCCGTATCATCGGCTCCGCCTTCTCCCCCGACACCCGGCGGCTGCTGGAGTTCGCCGCCCGCAACCGTCTCCCGCACCGCTGGGCCGATCTGGAGAAGGACACCGAGGCCGAGGCGCTGCTGACGCGTCTTGGTGTCGCTCCGGAGGAGACCCCGATCGTCGTCTGGCACGACCACCGGGTGCTGCGCAATCCCTCCAACGTAGAACTCGCCCAGGTGATCGGGCTGCGGACCGGGACCGTCGCGAAGGCCGTCTGCGACCTGATGGTGGTCGGCGCGGGACCCGGGGGCCTGGCCGCCGCGGTGTACGGCGCCTCGGAGGGACTTTCCACCGTCGTCCTGGACGCGGTGGCGACCGGCGGCCAGGCCGGTACGTCCCCCCGGATCGAGAACTACCTCGGTTTCCCCGCCGGGATCTCCGGCATGGAGCTCGCCGAACGCGCCGTCGTGCAGGCCAACCGGTTCGGCGCCCGGATCGCGGTCCCCGCCGAGGCCGCCGGCCTCGAACAGCGCGACGGGACCAACGTGCTGCGGCTCGCCGACGGCGGCACGGTCGCCGCCAACAGCGTGGTGGTGGCCACCGGCGCCCGCTACCGGCGGCTGACCGCTCCCGGCGTCGAGCGGTTCGAGGGACTCGGGGTCCACTACGCCGCCACCCTCTGGGAGGCACGGACCTGCCGTCTTGACCCGGTGGCCGTCGTCGGCGGCGGCAACGCCGCCGGCCAAGCAGCCCTGTTCATGGCGCGCGAGTCGCCCGCCGTCCAGCTACTGGTCCGCGGCGGAGACCTCGGCCACAGCATGTCCCGCTACCTGATCGACCGGATCGAGCGGCACCCCCGGATCCATGTCCGGCTGCATACCGAGGTCCGGGAGGTCACCGGCGAGGACCGGGTCGAATCCGTCGTCGTCGAGGACAACCGCACCCGCGGGCAGCAGGTGCTGGCGGCCCGTGCGCTGTTCGTCTTCATCGGCGCGCGCCCCGGCACGTCCTGGCTCGCCGACGCCGTCACCCTGGACCGGCGCGGCTTCATTCCGACCGGGCAGGACGTGGTCCATGTGACAGCGGACCGCTGGCAGCCCCTCGCCCGCGCCCCGCTCGCCCTGGAGACCGGTCTGCCGGGAGTCTTCGCCGTCGGCGACGTCCGCAGCGGCTCGGTCAAGCGGGTGGCCTCCGCGGTCGGCGAGGGTGCCATGGCCGTCCGCCTGGCGCACGAGCACCTCGAGGAGGTGGGACCACCCGGCATCCGATGACCTCAGCCCACTGACCTCAGCCCATCCACCGCCGCGAAAGGGTGAAATGACATGCCCGTCATGGGAGTTCCCAAGTTCGAGCGCTTCTTCCGCGCAGCCGCCGGCCTCGATGTCAGCAAGAACGATCTCAAGCGCTACAACGACTTCGTGGACGCCAAGCTCTACGACCTCTTCCTCATCGGCACGGCCGACGCCAAGGCCAACGGCCGGGACATCATCGAGCCACAGGACCTCCCGGTCACCAAAGGTATGCAGGAGAGCATCCACGCCTTCAAGAAGCTGGAGGAGGGCATCGAACTGCGCCCGCTGCTCGACCAGCTCGCCGCCCGCCCCGCCCTCGGCATGGACGCCGCCGAGGACACCCAGCAGCGGCTGCCCGACCTGGCCGGCGGCCTCAGCGTCGCCCTCGCCCGCGCCCTCAAAACCATCGCCCGCGACACCCGCCGCCCCTCCACGGACCAGTGGGACGAGGCCTTCGAACTCTTCGACCTGCTGATCTGAGCGGGGGCATCCACCGGCCCGCGGTGTGACGTCCTCCCAGGTCAGGTCCTGGCGGCCGAGCCAGGCGCCAGGACCTGACCGCGGGACCCCCGCAGCCTCCGCAGTTCCGCTCGCATCCGCCGGCAGCCATCCGTATCCGCCCGTATCCGCCCGTATCAGCCCGAGGAAGTCAGACATGAGCATCTCCGTCATCGGTGTCAGTTACGACGCCGCGCAGCCCGCGACCATCGCCGAGTTCTGGGCCCAGGCCCTGGGACGACAGGTCAGCGACGGGGCGTCGGCCGACTTCGCGGCCGTCGCCGCCACCGACCCCGCCACCTCCGGCCCGTTCCTGATGTTCCACAAGGTCCCCGAAGGCAAAACCGTCAAGAACCGGCTCCACCTCGACCTGAGAACCGCTGACCTGGACGCCGAAACCCAGCGGCTGCTCGCCCTCGGAGCGACTCGGCTCAACGACAACACCGAAGAAGGCCGTATCCGCTGGACCACCTTCGCCGACACGGAAGGCAATGAGTTCGACCTCGTCAACACCGAGTGACCTGACCGGCAGGTCCACCGGCCCTGGGCGTGACTCACCGGCCGCGCGCCGCGCGCCGCTCGACCCACAGCCCTGCAGGGTCAAACCGGGCAAACGTGACTCTCCCCGGGCCCTGGGATCAAACGGGCTTGCTGATTCGCGCCTGGTCTGCTCGGTGGCGGCGGCGGGCGTTGGGGTCGGGTCAGGAGTGCGGCTGCATGCCGCCTTCGGCGTCGATGGTGTTCAGGATGCGGCCTGCGATGGTTCGCAACTGGCGCGCCTGGGCGGTGGTGAGCGGATCGAAGACGAGTCGGTTGACGGCGTCGACGTGTTTCGGCGCCGCTTCGACGAGGACCGCTCTGCCCTTGTCGGCCAGGACGGCCAGGGTGTAGCGGCCATCGGCTGGGTCCGGTGTGCGTGTCACCCAGTCGCGGCGTTCCAGTCGCGCGACCGCGCGCGACAGGCGCGACAGTGAGCCGTTGGCATAGATCGCCAGCTCGCTCATCCGAAGTGTCCCCTCGTCGGCTTCCGACAGCGCGGCGAGGATGCCGTACTCGAAGTGGCTCAGGCCGGAGTCGCGTTGCAGTTGGCTGTCGAGTGCCGTTGGCAGCCAGATCAGCATGCGAGCGAGGGCGACCCAGGTCTGGCGGTCGTCCTCGTTGAGCCAGCGCGGCTCGGGACCGGGTGTTGTCATGAGCCCATCTTACGTGACAGGGAAAGTGATGTCCGGCTCGTGATCACTTGACCAAGCAAGTGACCGGGTCTACGGTTGACTTGCTTGGTCAAGTGATTTCGGCCTTGCGGCGCTGGTGTCCGCGGTCGCAGCCGGGCCATTGATCGCGGGTGTTCACGGCACATGGTGGATTACCGGTTGACTCTCCGATAAGGGGAGGGCTGAGAGTCGTGACACCGGTCGGCCAATGCTGAATTCAAATTTGAGGAGCTATTATGCGCCAGCCCACCCGTCGTGCCGTCCTGGGAGGCATGGGAGGAGCGGGGGCGATGGCCGCCGCCACGGTCCTGTCCGGCACGACGCCCGCAATCGCCTCGGTCACGAGCGCGCCGCCCGTCCCCCTCCCGGATCCGCCGCAGGACGTCACGCATGCGACGCCTCTGCTGGTGCAACGGGTCAACAGCCTGTTCCGCGACAAGACCGCCCGCAACGTCGGCCGCTTCATGTCACATTTCTCCAAGAATCCGCTGTATTACACGGACGCCGTCCTGGGCTGGTACGTACCGAGCTGGGCGGGCCTGGACGCAACCTTCGAGCAGTACATGCCGGCCTGGCCCGACACCGCGCGTTCCTACGCCACGCGAATCATCGGAGACGAGAACAGCGCGATCGTCGAGTTCGTCGACTCGCCAGAGCTTTTCGGCCACGAGATACGGGCGATCGCCGCCGTCGACTTCCAGAACGGCCTCATTGTGCGTGAGGTCGACTACTGGGACGGACGTCATTTCGGCATCGACGCCGTCAACGCACTGCGCACGCCCGACGCCCAGTTCCCGGCGACTTACGGCGAGGAATTCATCGCCGAGCGCACCCCGCCGGTCCTGCGCCGGGTACTCGACCGCTTGCGCGCCGCCCTCGCCGTCGGCGACACCACCGGGCTGTTCGCCGCGGACGCCATCTTCGAGGACCTCGCGCTGCACACCGAGTTCACCGGCACCTTGGCCATCGACGCCTACGTCAGCCGGGCTTACACCCGTCTGCCCTACGGCCTCGGCACCACGGTGCGCCGCACCCTCGGCAGTGGCCGGGGAGGCGGCTACGAGTGGATCGGCAACGGATTCGCCGGCAGCCACGGGATCATCGCGGTCGAACTCGACGCGGCCGGCCGCATCACCCGGTTCACCGCCACCTGGGACGCATCCCGACTCGACGATGCCGCCGTGGCCACTCTGCTCGCCGGCACCCTCGAACACTGACCTGATCGAGTGAACCGAGGACTTCGGCCTCGCCGGCGGCAACACCGTTATCACGGTCAGCGACTGGGACTCGAGGGCTTGTCGCAGTTCGCGGCACGTGGTGGATCACCTCTTGACTCTCCTGTGAGGGGAGAGCCGAGAGTCGTGACACCGACCGATCAGAGACCGATCAGACGATGTCGGAAAGGAGGAATGGACTGATGGTTGCTTTGCTGAGCATCGGGGAGTTCTCCCGGCTGACCCATGTCAGCGTCAAGGCGCTGCGCCATTACCACGATCTGGACCTGCTGTGCCCCGCGCAGATCGACCCGGGCAGTGGATATCGCTTCTATGCCACCGCCCAGGCCCCTGCAGCCCAGCTCATCCGGCGCTTCCGAGATCTGGGTATGCCGCTGGACCAGGTCAAATCCGTGCTGACCGCGACCGATCCGATGGTGCGCGACGGTGTCATCGCCAACCACCTGCGAAGCATGGAGCAGCACCTTGAACAGACAAGAACAGCGGTGGCCTCGCTGCGCCGACTACTCGAAGGCGGTGGGTCGCCCTCGTTGGACGTCGCTTTCCGTACTCTCACCAGCACCTCGGCTCTAGTCGTCAGAGCGCGGGTGGCCTGGGACGAAACATTCGTCTGGCTGCGCGACGCGCTCGCCGACCTGCGCCGGGAAATCGGCTCGGACGCCGATCTGCGCGGTGGTCCGGACGCCGCACTCTACAGCGCGGAGTTCTTCGAATCACACATCGGCGAGGTCACCGCCTTCATTCCGCTCAAGGCGTCCGCCGGTCACGTCGGGGGCCTGCTGCCCGAGGGTCCGGTGGCGGTCGCCGTGCACCGGGGCTCGTTCAGCGAACTCGACCGGACCTACACCGCGTTGGGCAGTTTCGTCGCCGAACAAGGCCTCGGTTCGCGAACACGCACGGCGATCCGGGAGAACTACCTGGTGAGCCTGTTCACCACAGATGACGAGCGCGGCCTGATCACCGAGGTGTGCTGGCCGGTGCTCTCCACCAAAGGAGACGAGGACTCATGACGACCCGACTGCACGCAGTGACCTTCGATTGCGCGGACGCCGCCGCGCTCGGCGGGTTCTGGGCACAAGTGCTGGGGCGGGAGCTGGATCCGGGCGCGGGCAAGGGGTTTGCTTCCATCGGATTGCATGACTCCGGCCGGACTGAGCCGGGCTGGTGCTTCGCCCAGGTCCCCGAGGGCAAGTCGGCGAAGAACCGGATGCATCCGGACCTGATGACCGCGGACCTTGAGGCGGAGGTCGAGCGGTTGGTCGGCCTCGGTGCGGCCTGGAAGGCGGATATCAAGATGAGCAGCATGCGCTGGACCACCCTCCAGGATCCGGAAGGCAACGAATTCGACGTGATCGCCGAGGCGGCATAACAGCGTGCGAACGCGCGGGAAACCACCACACCGAAAGGATCTGAACATGCCCACCGCCACCCAGCACTCCCACCGTAACGAGCCGCACCAGATGGACGCAGTCGTCATCGAGGCCGGCGGGCCGCCGGCACAGTCGTTGGCCTATCGCTCCGAACCGGTACCGGAGCCGGGTCCGGGGGAGGTGCTCGTGGAGGTACACGCAGCAGCGGTGAACCCGCTCGACGTCGCCAACGCCGCGGGCCGGCTCGGCACGCCGCTGCCGATGATTCCCGGCGCCGACTACGCCGGCATCGTCGTCTCCGACGGCGACCACACCGGCCAGGAGGTGTGGGGCAGCGGGCCGGCGCTGGGAATGGCCCTAGGGGGGAAGCGACCGGGCACGCACGCGCGCTTTGTCGCCCTCCCCGAGACGTGGCTGTCACGCAAGCCTGAGCGCCTTTCGATGACCGAAGCCGCCGCTGTCGGCCGATCGTATTTCGTGGCCTGGCAGACGATCATCAACGTCATGGAGCTCATGCCCGGCGAGACGATCCTGATCACCGGCGGAGCAGGCATGGTCGGCCAGGCCGCCACCGCGATCGCCCGCTGGCGCGGCGCGGAGCCGATCGTTGCCGACCGGCGCAAGCCCGACGGCGTTGAACACTTCATCGACACCAGCTCAAGCGACATACGAGAGGCGGTGCTCGAACTTACCGATGGGCGCGGTGCTGACCTGGTCCTGGACACGGTCGGCGGTGCGCTGTTCGAACCCGCTCTTCGCAGCCTACGGTTCGACGGTCGGATGGTCGGGATTTTCAGCGGCCCCGAACCGGTCAACTTCACCCCGGCTGAGATCTACAACCGCCAGCTGCACCTCACGGGACTCGCCAGCGTGTTCATGGACGGGGCCGACATCGCGCGCATCTTCGACCAGCTCCGTCCGCTGTTCGACCGCGGCTTCCTGGCCCCCCCGGCCGTAAAGACGTGGCCACTCGAGAAGAGCGCCGAGGCCTATCAGACGGTGCTGGACGGGTCGGCCGGAATCAAGCAGGTTCTGTTGCCGATCGGCGGCGGGGCGCAGGGAGATTCACGATGAGCGCAGAGGGGCTTTGACCCCGAATGCTGGACAGATAGGACCGGATGTTGGACACGTAGAAACAGCCACCCCCACGACAGCCAGCCCGCCACAAGCACCACGCGGCAGAGGCCGGGCTCGAACCGGTCCCCTCGCTCGGCCGGGCCCGACGTGGGCGGCGCCCTGAGGTACCGGGCGCCGCCCACGTGTGGGCCAACTCTGCTTCAAGGTTCTCGGCCAGGCCGAGGTTGAACGTCTGGTTGGCGAGGCCACCGGTCGCCAGGCTTACCCGAGTACGCGGCTGATCGCGGGCAGTGCGTCACCGGGGTTGCGGACCAAGATGATCTTTGCAGTCGACGCGTGGGCGTGGATGATGTTCAGGACCCGGTTGAACCAGAGAGTCGTCGACTCGGTCGGCGGAAGCTGAGGGTCCTGGCCACTGACGAAGCTGCCGATCACGACGCCGTCGTACTCGGCGTCGCTCAGTTCCTGGACCAGCCGGGCGTCACCCTCCTCGTCGTCGGTCAGGACCACGATGGTGGCCTCCAACCCGGCCTCCCGCAGGCGCGCCTGGACCGCGGCACCTATCTCCGCGTGTTTGCCAAAGCCCAGAATCCGCCACGGCTTGAGAACTTCTGAGGTCGACAAGCGTGCCCCCTTGTTCATAGAATTAGGTTTACCATACGTCAAATGACTTGACTTGGAGTGTAGCCAAATTCGATGGCCAGTGTCAAAGGAACTCAGCGCACGTACCGCTCGCCGCTGCGCGAGCAGGCCGCCCGCCGCACCCGCGAGGCCGTGGTGGCAGCCGCCGTGCAGGTGTTCGTAGAGGAGGGCTACACGGGCGCGACGATCGAGCAGATCGCCGCCCGCACCGGCGTCTCACGCCCGACCGTCTTCGGCGTCGGCAACAAGGCTCAACTGTTCGCCCTCGCCCGGCAGCACGCGGCTACCGGCGGCAGCCTCACCGCCAACGACGAAGGTTTCCAGCAGCTTCTGGCGATCCCTGACGCGCACCGGCTGCTGGCGGAGTTCGCCGCTTTCACCGCCGTCATCTCCCAGCGGCTCGGGCGGCTGCAACTGGTACTCGAGCAGGCCGCGGGGACCGACCCCGAACTGGCGCAACTGCTGGAATCAAGCCAGCAGGAGTTGCTGGAATGCGCTCGCGGCATCATCGCGGCGACAGCCGCAACAGGATCGCTGCGGCGTGACATCCCACGCGAGGTTGCCGCCGACGTGCTCTGGCTGCAGATCCAGCCCGCCAACTACCGGCACCTCGTCGAGGATCGCGGCTGGAGCCACCACGCATTCGAGCGCTGGCACGCTGCCGCCATGATCGCTGCCCTGCTGGAGCCCTCTGGAGCTCCATAGCCGGATTCGGCCCACTCACGTCGACCCCCCACGGCGGGATCGAGCAGCTGCTTGCCCGGATACCGCCCACGCGAGTGGGACACCCGCGCCGGAACCGTCGAACTCGCCCTGCTCAAGCTGCGGACCGGCAGCTACTTCCCGACATGCCTGCCATCGAGACCCGGCCCGAGCCCTGCCCGCGTATGCGGACGACCGGGGTGCTGCCCTTGTGACCCCGGGTCCGGGCGCGGCGGCGTCATCGACTGGCCGGCCTCGTCTTCGAAGACCACCCAGGCTCCGTTCGCCGCCCGCCCGACACCGGTCTGGACGGCCTGGGAGATCGACTTCCCGGTGAACCCGGGGCGGGGGCGGGGACGAAGGCGGGGACGAGGCCGGGGTCAGGCCGAGTAGACGGCGGCCACATTGTCGCGCGGGGCGGGGCGGTGCTTCGCGGCCGGGCCTTCGGCGAAGGCGCGCAGCACGTTCTCGGTGGTGCGGGTGACGAAGTCGCGGGTGCGCAGGTCGAGACCGTGGTCGCGGCCGTCGTCGCGGGTGCCGGCCATCAGCCCCTCGACCCAGCGCATCGTGCCGGATGCGAACACGCCCGCGCCGCTGGGCACCGTGTAGTACGCGGAGTCGGAATGGCTGCGGCGGCCGGCGCAGACCAGTGGGGAGTGCGCGACGATCTCGATCGGGGCCGGGGTGGGAGAGCCGGGAGTGACGCGGTCGTACTCGACGCCGACCAGGTGGTCGAAGGAGTCGCCGCGGTTGACGCCGGTGCCTGCGAAGACCCAGTGGTCAGAGGTTTCCACGACGTATGCCGCGTCTGTGGGGAAGCCCTCGTAGATCACCCCGGTCAGCGAGGACTCCGGATCGGCGGCGGGCCGGTGCCGGAAGTCGGTGGTGGCCATGGTCGGGTGCTGCGCGAGGTACGGGTCGACGGGGTAGTCGGTCTTGTAGCAGACCACCGTGCGGGCCCTTGCCCCGCTCGGCCCGGGTTCCAGGCGGATGCGGCGAAAGCAGGTGTTGGCGCCGAGGAAGGCCAGGTTGGTCCCGGCGTCGCGCGCCGCGGTGACGTACCGCCGCTGCTCGGGCGTCCAGTACTCGTCGTGGCCGAGCGCGACCGCCGCGGTGGCGCCGCGCAGCACGGAAGGCGCCAGGTGGACGTCCACTCCGGTGGTGTACGCCAGGGGTATGCCGAGCCGCTCGGCGAGCACCACCAGCGCCCGCTCATAGACCAGGAACTTCTCAACGCCGCTGGAGTCGTAGGGCCGGTCGAAGCAGACAGCCAGGGCGCGGTCGGCGTATGCGCCGTCCTGGCCCGCGTAGAGGCTGAAGCCGCCCCACCGGTTGTAGGCCTGCCAGGTCGCGGGAGCGTGCATCAGCAGGGTCTTGCCGGCGGCGCCGACCGAGCGAACGATCAGCGGGACGTACCGCTGGCAGTCGTTGTCCGCTTCGAGTCGCAGCAGGTAGGCGCCCTCGGGCCAGCCGTCGGTCCGCACGTTCAGGCTGCGCTCCCAGTCCGCCTGGACCGTGCGGGTGGCGACGACGACCCCGGGGGGCTTCTGCCTGGCTCCTGCGACCAGGTCCGACTGCCAGACCAGCCGGGCCTGCGCGCCGCCGTACCAGCCGACCCGGAACGCCGAGACGCGGAAGCCGGGCGCGGTCGTGGACACGTACAGGCCGAATTCCTCACCGGGCAGGACGCTGGTCTTGTCCGCGTATCCCTCGACTGCGCCGGGTGGCCCCTGGGAGCTGATCCGCCAGTCCGGGGTGCCGTGCTGGACGGATTCGGTGGGAGCCGTGGGCGGCGTGGTATGCGGGCGGGGGGCGTGGTCCGCGTCGCAGCCGGCCACCGCCACGGCGGCGACTCCGGCGGCGCCGACCGCGGCGGCGCCCAGGAAGCGGCGCCGGTCCCAGGTATGGCGCTGCGCCCCGTCGTCCATTTCCGCCTGGTCCCGTCTGTTTGCCACTGGGTGCTCGTGAGGGTGCCCGCGTGCTGGTCTTCTGCCACTCCAGATGATGCTGCCGGTGTACGGGGTGAGCCGCTACCTCGGAACAGCCGAAAGCGGCTACGGCGGCGGGGCCGGGCGGCCAACGGCAATGCACCAGCACCGCCTGCCGGAACGGCCCGAGCGCCCTGGAGCCATTCGGGGTGCCGATCCGCCGCCGGCGGGCGGCCAGATGACGCGCGAGGAACTCGACGAGGTGGCGGGGGACGTCGAGCTCGGCAAGAGCGGTGCCACGTGCTGCCGGTGCGCCGGCGCTCGCTGTTGTGGTGTGCGGTCAGGTATGCGCGCAGGCAGCGCGCCTCCGCGATGAGTCCGCCGCGCCACGCGAGCCGTACCTCCACCGCGCGGTGGACCGGGCGGTACGCCGCGCTGAACCGGATGATCACGGTGGGGTGCGAAGGGCTCCGCGCCCGGCCGAGCTGAACGGAACACGGGGTCAGGACGCGGTCCGGTAGCGGTGTTCGGGGCGGCCGGTCGCCCCGTATCGCAGTTCGAGCCGGACCAGGCCCTCCCGAGTGAGGTAGGAGAGGTACCGCTGCGCCGTAGCGCGGGAGATGCCGGTGAGTTCGGCGACCTCCACGGCCGACAGATCGCGCCGGGCGCCGCGCACCGCGTCCCGGACCAGGGCGAGGGTGGGAGCCGAGTGGCCCTTGGCGGGGACGGACGGCAGGCCGGCCGGGCGGGTGGCGTTGAACAGGGCGTCCACATCGGCCTGGTCGGTCTCGGCCGCCGGGCCCAGCACGTCCACCCGGTGCTGGAGTTCGCGGTACGCGACCAGCCGCTCGGCCAGGGCCGCGGAGCCGAAGGGCTTGACCAGGTACCCCACCGCGCCGAGCTTCATGGCGGCCCGTACCGAGGTGATGTCCCGGTCCGCCGTGATCATGATGGCATCGGGCCGAGCGCCGCCCGCGTCACCGGTGAGCCGTCGCAGCACGTCCAGCCCGGTGCCGTCCGGAAGGAAGACGTCGAGCAGCAGCAGCTCCGGACGGAGCGTCCGCACTGCCTCCAGGGCCTCCGCCACGTTCGGCGCCTGGCCGACCACCTCGAAGCCCTCGACACGGGAGACATACGAGCAGTGGATGCCGCTCACGCGGAAGTCGTCGTCCACCACCAGTATCCGGATCACCAGCGATCACCTCCGTCGGGTGCGGTCACCGCGCCGGCCGGCACCGGCGGGGCGATCGTGAACAAGGCTCCTTGCGGCGCAGGCGCGGTGTCCGGCACCGGCAGCACCACGGTGAACACCGCACCCGGCCCCTTGCTGGCGGTGACCGTGCCGCCGTGCCGCTGCACCAGCCGGTGCACCAGGGCCAGCCCCAGCCCGCGCCGGGCGGTGCCGCGGTCCGGCCGGGTCGACCAGCCGTCCTCGAAGATCGCCTCGGCCGCGTCCGGCGGGATCCCCGGGCCGGTGTCGGCCACCTTGACGGTCACTTCCGTGGTGGCTTCGAGTACGGAGAGCCGCACCTCGGGGCCGCCTGCCGGGGCCGGTCCACCGGCCGCCGCGTCGACCGCGTTGTCCAGCAGGTTTCCGGTGATCGTCAGTAGCCGGCGCAGATGCGGGGGACGCTCGCCGAGTGCGGAGTCCGCACTCAGCACGATCCGTACCCCGCGCTCGGCGGCGACCGTGGTCTTGGCCACGATCAGCCCCACCATCAGCGCGTTGCCGACCCGCTCCCGTACCGACTCGGCCAGCGCCTGCTCGGCACC
The DNA here is from genome assembly GCA_025963195.1 of Mycobacterium sp. Classification (GTDB taxonomy): domain Bacteria; phylum Actinomycetota; class Actinomycetes; order Mycobacteriales; family Mycobacteriaceae; genus Mycobacterium. The sequence goes on from JAOPVF010000431.1 coordinate 15,723, forward strand.
GGCCGACTCGACCGCGTACTCGAACGCCGCCTCGTGCTCGCCCAGTTCCAGCAGCCCGGCCAGGGTGTGCATCCGGTTGGTGAACTCGTGCTGCTGCGCCCGCAACGCGTCGGTCAGCCCGCGCACCGAGTCCAGCTCTCGAAGCAGCCCGACCATCTCGGTGCGGTCCCGTACGGTGACCACCGCGCCCAGCTCGCGACCGTGCAGCGTCACCGGCATCCGGTTGACGGCCAAGCAGTGGTCGTCGGTCAGTACGGTGAGATCCGCGCCGGCCAGGGTGCCGTCCAGCGCGCGGCGCAGGCGCCCGTCCGGCAGGACGTTCGCCAGCCGGCTGCCGAGCGCGGTGCCCAGGCCCAGCAGCCGCCGGGCCTCGTCGTTCACGACGGTGATCCTGCCCTCGGGGTCGAAGGCGAGCACGCCCTCGCGGATCCCGTGCAGCATCGCTTCCCGGTCCTGGAGCAGTCCGGCGATCTCCTCCAGCTCCAGCCCGAAGGTCGACCGCTTCAGCCGCCGCGCCAGAAGATACGCGGCCGCGGCCCCGACCGCCGTCGCGATGCCGGCGTACAGGCCGAAGGTGGGCAGCTCCCGCCACAGCTCGCCGAGCACATCCCGTTCCGGAATGCCCACCGAGACTTCGCCGACCAGCGAGCCGCTGGGCCCGTACAGCGGGGCCTTGCCATTCGCAGAGCGTCCGGTGACGCCCTCGTCGATGCCGACCTGCGCGTGGCCGTCCAGCACCGCGAGCGGCTCGGTCACGCGCTTGCCGACCAGCGCCGGCCGGGGGTGTGAGTGGCGGATCCCGTGCAGGTCGATCACCACCACGTACGAGGCCTTCGACGCCTTGCGGATCCGCTCGGCGACCATCTGCACCACGTCGCCACCGCTCCCGTACTCCATGGCCTGCTGGATCTGCGGCTCGGCGGCCGTGGTCTGCGCGATGGCCAACGCCCGCTGCTCGTAGGCGCGGTCGAGCTGGGCCCGCTGCGCGAAGGCGAGCAGTACGAAGCCGATGGCACCGGTGACCGCGAGGATCAGCAGCTGGCTGACCAGGATCCGCGCGGAGAGCCTTCGCTTGCCGGCCCGGCGTACGCGTATGCGTGAGCCGAGCAGGCGTATCCCGCCTGTTCCTTTCACACCCTTGCGTACAAGGACCCCAAGGGCCCCAAGGACCCCAAGATCACTACGGGCGCGACGCACACGGATGGCCATCACCGGCGGCTCTCCGTTTCTGTCGTACCCCTCGCTCGGAGCGGCACGTCGCGAGGAGCCCTGTGCTCCCTTGGCGGCGGCCGCCCCCGGCCCCGGCCACGTCGCCGGGTCCACGTGCCGGTGATTGTGCCTGGCGGCGGACATTTTGCCCACCCCCGGGTCGCTGAGCAGAACGCGCAGAACGCGGATGAACGTCGGAAAGCCGCGCAACGTGCTCAAGACTCGCCGCGCCCGCGCCGGCGCCCTACGTTCTCGTCACTCGCCGGAAACTCCGGCGTAACGCAGAGTCCGAAGGCGGTGCGAGGTAGTGAACACACCAGCGGCCGGCCCGGTTCCAGCGATCGAGCTGCGCAATACGACGAAACGGTTCCGCACCCCGTCGGGCGGGGTCTACACGGCGCTGCACGACCTCGGCATGACCGTGGAGCCCGGGGAGTTCTGCGCCGTGGTCGGCCCGACCGGGTGCGGCAAATCCACCACCCTCTCCCTGGTCTCCGGCCTGGAGCGGGCGAGCGCCGGCCAGACCCTGATCCACGGCGAGCCGGTCACCGGCATCGACCCGCGGGTCGGCTTCATGTTCCAGACCGACGCGGTCTTCCCGTGGAAGTCGGTGCTGGACAACGTGGCCGCCGGACCGCAGTTCCGCGGCTCCTCCAAGAAGGAGGCGGTCGCCAGGGCCCGCGACTGGCTGCGCCGCGTCGGCCTGTCCGGCTTCGAGGACCGGCTGCCGCACCAGCTGTCCGGCGGCATGCGCAAGCGGGTGGCGCTGGCCCAGACGCTGATCAACGAGCCCGAGATCCTGCTGATGGACGAACCCTTCTCAGCGCTGGACGTCCAGACCCGGCAGATCGTCCAGGACGAGCTGCTGGCCCTGTGGGAGCTGACCCGCCCAGCCGTCGTCTTCGTCACCCACGACCTGGAGGAGGCCATCGCGCTCGCCGACAAGGTCGTCGTCCTCACCGTCGGCCCCGGCACGGTCAAGGACACCTTCCGCGTCGACCTGCCGCGCCCCCGCAAGGTCCAGGAGATCCGCTTCCACCCGCGCTTCGTCGAGCTGTACGAGCAGATCTGGACCAGCCTGCGCGACGAGGTGCAGCTCGCCTACGCCCGCACGGCGGCCACCGTGCCGGCGCCGACGGGCGACTCGACCAGCCACGTGAAAACCGGTCCAGGAGACCCGCGATGACCGACTTCATCTCTGATGCCTCGCCCCGCGCCGCCGCCACCCTCCCGCCCGAGTTCGACGAGGCAGCCCTGATCCGCGGTTCCAGGACCCGGGCGCGACGCCGCCGGCTGCTCATCCTGCTCGCCCAGATCGCGCTGGTCGGGGCGGTGCTCGGCGGCTGGCAGCTCGGCGCCTCCAGCGGCTCGCTGGACACGTTCACCTACGGCTCGCCGGACGGGGTCGTGAAGCAGCTGAAGACCTGGTTCACCGACGGCACCTCGCTCGGCTCGATCTGGCACAACATCGGCGTGACGATGCAGGAGACCGTGCTCGGCTTCATCATCGGCACCGTCGCCGGCGTGGTGCTCGGCGTCGCGCTGGGCCGGATCCGGGCGCTGGCGGACGTGATGGCCCCGTTCATCAAGGCGGCCAACTCCATCCCGCGGATCGTGCTCGGCTCCATGTTCATCATCTGGTTCGGCCTCGGCCCGTCCGGCAAGGTCGCGCTGGCCGTGGTACTGGTCTTCTTCTCGGTCTTCTTCAACGCTTTCCAGGGCACCCGCGAGGTGGACCGCAACCTGATCGCCAACGCCCGCATCCTGGGCGCCTCCGAGTGGCGGGTGACCTCGCAGGTCGTACTGCCCTCGGCGATGACCTGGATCATCGCCTCCCTGCACGCGGCCTTCGGCTTCGCTCTGATCGGCGCCATCGTCGGGGAGATGCTCGGGGCGCAGGCCGGCCTCGGGCAGCTGATCGCCCAGGCCCAGGGCAACTTCAACGCCGACGGCGTCTACGCCGGAACCCTCATCATCGCCGTGCTCGCCCTGATCGCCGAGTTCCTGGTGACCCGCTTCGAGAAGCGCGTGCTGCGTTGGCGGCCCACCCAGCTGTCCGGCGACGCGGCCGGGCTGTAACGGACCCCGGCCCGCGCGTCCCGGCCGGCCGGTAACCGCTCAAGGCCCGCGCATTTCGCCCCACCATCCCTCGCCGCCATTTCCGCTGCGCCCTGTCCCCCCTCGCCTCGCCTCGCCCTGTCTCTGTCCCTGCCCCAACCCCCTCACCACGAAGGAGTCCAGCGATGAAGCTGGCCAAGAAGTCCCTGCTCGCCACCGCAACGTGCAGCGCCCTCGCACTCACCCTCTCCGCCTGCGGCGGCGGCACCGCCAAGGTCGCCGCCACGAACGCCGCGGGAGAGGCCACGGTCAGCATCATGGTCGGCGGTCTGGACAAGCAGATCTACCTGCCGGTGATGCTCGCCAAGAGCCTGGGCTACTACAAGGCCCAGGGCATCAACGTGCAGCTCTCCAACGAACCCGCCGGCGTCGACGCCGAGACCGCCATGCTGGCCGGCCAGGTGGACGCAGTGGTCGGCTTCTACGACCACACCATCGACCTGCAGTCCAAAGGCAAGTCCACCGAGTCCGTGGCCCAACTGCTCCAGGCGCCCGGCGAGGTCGAAATGGTCCGCACCGACGAAGCGGGCAGCATCAAAAGCCCGGCCGATTTCACGGGCAAGCACCTCGGCGTGACCGGTCTCGGCTCCTCCACCAACTTCCTCACCCAGTACCTCGAGGCCAAGGGCGGCGTCAAGGCGGGCAGCGCCACCTCGGTCGCCGTTGGCGCCGGCTCCACCTTCGTCGCGGCCATGCAGAACAAGCAGATCGACGCCGGTATGACCACCGAGCCCACCATCTCCATGCTGGAGCAGAAGAAGCTGGCCACGCCGCTGATCGATATGCGTACCTCGGCGGGTGCGAAGGCAGCCCTTGGCGGCACCTACCCGGCCTCGTGCCTCTACCTGACCACGGCCTACGTCCAGAAGAACCCGGCCATCGTGCAGAAGCTGGTCAACGTCTACGTCGAGACGCTGAAGTGGATCCAGACCCACACGGCCGCGCAGATCGCGGACAAGATGCCGGCCGACTACTACACGGGTGTCGGCAAGGCGGTCTACACCACTGCTCTGCAGAACGAGAAGGGCATGTACTCGCCCGACGGCCTGATGCCTGCCGACGGCCCCACGACGGTCCTCAAGGTCCTCTCCGCCTTCGACCCGACGGTCAAGGGCCACTCCGTCGACCTGTCCAAGACCTACACGAACGACTTCGTCAACAAGGCCAAGTGACGTTCCGGCGACATCCGCTCGGCCGCCGCGGTCGATCGGTCAGTCGGGCTCGCGGCTGACGAGGCCGTTTTCGTAGGCGAAGATCACCGCGTGGACACGGTCGCGCAGATCGAGTTTGGCGAGGAGGTGGGCCACGTGGGTTTTGACGGTGGATTCGGAGAGGCCGAGGCGTTCGGCGACGAGGGGGTTGCTCAGGCCGGCCACCAGCAGGGTGAAGACGTCACGTTCGCGGCTCGTCAGGACTGAGAGGGGGTCGTAGCCGGAGCGCGGGACCGGGACCGGGTCTCTGCCGCCGCCGAAGACGCCGGCGTAGGTGTCCAGGAGGCGGCGGGTCGTGCTCGGCGAGAGGAGCGCATCGCCGGAGGCGACGGCTCTGACGCCTGCGAGCAGTTCCTCGGGGCGGGTGTTCTTCAGCAGGAATCCGCTGGCGCCGGCGCGCAGGCTCTCGAAGGCGTACTCGTCCAGATCGAAGGTGGTGAGGATGACCACCTTGGCCGCCGGGCGGTCAGCGATGATCCGCCGAGCGGCGGCGATGCCGTCGAGGACGGGCATGCGTACGTCCATCAGCACCACGTCGGGGCTCAGCGAAGCGGCCAGCGCCACCGCTTCGACGCCGTCGGCGGCCTGGCCGACGACGCGCATGTCGTCCTCGGCGTCGATCAGCAGGGAGAACCCGAGTCTCAGCAGGGGGTGGTCGTCGACGAGGAGGACTCGGATGGTCATCAGCGCGAGGCGGTTTCCGAGAGCGCCAACGTGGCCCTCGTCTGCCACCCGCCACCCGGCCGGGGGCCGGCCTCGATCCGGCCGCCGAACAGGGCGGCGCGCTCGCGCATCCCGGCGATGCCGTGCCCGGTCACCGCTTCGTCCAGCGGTGGTGCCGCGGGGTTCGCGGGTGCCACGACTCCGTCGTCGCGGACGGTAATGTCGATATAGCTGGGCGTCGACTGGATGTCCACCGTGACGTGCCGGGCCCGACGGGCGTGCTTGAGGACGTTGGTGAGGGACTCCTGCACGATCCGGTACACGGCGAGCTGCGCGGTTGCGCGGACCCTGTCCATGCCGTCCTCCATGGTCAACCGGACCTCCGGACCCGCGGAGCGAACCGCGGCGATTAGGGCCGCGAGGTCGCCCACCCCCGGCTGCGGGGCCAACTCGGCGTGGTCGCCGGCCGGGCGGTCGCCGGTGCGGAGGACTCCGAGCATGAGGTGCATCTCGTCGAGCGCCTGACGGCCGACCTCCGATGCCTGCGCGATCGCTTCGCGCTGCCTGCCCGGCGGGCCGATGGCGACAGCCGCGTCGTTGAGGGTGATCATGACCGAGATGCTGTGCGCGACCACATCGTGCATCTCCCGGGCGATCCGCGCGCGCTCGACGGCGACGGCGAACTGGGCGCGCGCATCGCGGTCGCGCTCCGCGCTCTCGGCCCGCTCCCGTATGGAGGCGATGTACGCGCGGCGGGTCCTGGTGTAGACGCCCAGCAGCCAGGAAGCGGTGACCGTGCCGCTGAGCATGAACTCGCTGAGCCAGACGTTGTCGGAGTGCCAGCGGATCGTGGCCAGCACCACCCCCACCTGTGCACCGCAGATCAGCACCGCCAGCACCCGCGCCCGGCGTTCGCGCAGGCCGAGGACGTACAGCGCGATCAGGACGGCCAGATCGCCGATCCCCGGTATCCCGTACAGCCACTGCGCGAAGCTGACGGCCCCGAGGAGCAGGACGGCCGCGACCGGTCGGCGGCGGCAGAGCACCAGGGGCGCGGCCAGCGCCAGATCCCATCCGGCGGCGCTCACTGCCTTGGCATCGAAGGCGCCGTCGTGCGCCCCGCCCGCCAACCCCGCCGCGACCGCGAAGCCGCCGGCCAGCGCCACGTCCACGGCAAGCGACCGGCGGTCGTCCCCGAGCGGCCGTCGCGGTCGCGCTCGCAGCAGCGGTCGCAGTCGCAGTCGGCGTTGGACGACCGTCGGTCGGCTCGTGTTCACCCGGGCTCCTTATGTGTCTCGCGCGTCTTGCGCGTCAGGCAGGCCGTGCACAACCTGCACGTCGAACGCGGTTCACACGTTGCGTCGCCGCAACAGGACCGCCGCGGACGCCACGCCCGCGACCACCCACGCAAGGAAGACGACCAACCCGGTCCCGGTGGACAGTGTGTGGGACCGGTGCAGCCCGGTGATGAAGCTCTGCCCGGCCTCGCTGGGCAGGAACTGCGACACATCCTTGCCCCAGTTTCCCAGAAGGTTGCCGAAGAGGACGGGCAGGACGAGGATCAGGCCCAGGAAGCTGACCAGGGCGCCGGGCGTGCTGCGCACGATCCAGCCCGCCGCGCCGCCGAGGAGCCCGATCGCGGTCAGGTACAGGGCGGTGCCGAGGACCGCCCGAAGCACGCCGGAGTCACTCAGGGAGTATCCGGTGCGGTAATGCGACAGCAGGGCCTGCGAGGACAGGAACGTCACGAAGACCGCCACGACCATGGCCACGCCCACCACCGCGACGAACACCAGGCCCTTGGCCCACAGGGTCGGCAGTCGCTTGGGCACCGCAGCGAATGTCGAGCGGATCATGCCCGTGCTGTACTCGCCGGAGACCACCAGGACGCCCAGCGAGCCGATCAGCAACTGCCCGAGGAGGAAGCCCTGCATCGTCGCCGAGGGGGCGAGGTCCTCCGCAGCGATGTTGGGCGTCACTTGCCGGGTGTTGTACGCGAGGATGAGGCCGATGGCGACCATGCCGACCACGGTTGACGCCAGGATGGCCCAACTCGATCTCAGCGTACGGAACTTGATCCACTCCGAGACCGCAGCACGCGACAGGGAAACAGGTTCGCTGCGCACCTCGGGGCGCGCCGGCCGCGGCGCCTGCACCTGGGTCGCATCGATGGCCGGCATCCGGCCGCTCATACTGGTCACGCTGCTCGTGTCGCTCACGCTGTTGCCGCCTCCTTCGCCCGGTACTCCACGGCGTCCTCGGTCAGCGCCATGTAAGCCTCCTCCAACGACCCCGTCAGGAGGGCCAGTTCGTACAGGGTGAGACCAGCCTCCCCTGCGACCGTCCCGATCTCCTCGCTGGTCAGCCCGTCGACTTCGAAGCTCGTCGCGGGCTCGCCCAGGTCGTGGATGATCGCGCCCTCCCGTACCAGGAGTTCGCGGAGGGCGCCCGCCTCTGGCGAACGCACCCGGACCCGCTCCGCGCCCGCGTCGGCGATGAAGGAGGCCATCGACTGGTCGCGCAACAGTTGCCCGCGGCCCATCACGATCACATGATCGGCGGTCAGCGCCATCTCGCTCATCAGATGGGACGACAGCAGAACCGTCCGCCCCTCCGCGGCCAGTCCCCGCAGCAACAGGCGAATCCATCGGATTCCGTCGGGATCGAGACCGTTGACCGGTTCGTCGAGGATGAGGGTCTCCGGATCGGCAAGGAGGGCCGCAGCAATGCCCAGCCGCTGGCCCATGCCGAGCGAGAAGCGGCCGGCGCGCTGGCCGGCGGCCTCCTCGAGCCCCGCCATGCCGATGACCTCGTCCACCCGCTGCCGTCCGATCCCGGCGGTTGCGGCCAGGGCGAGCAGGTGGCCGCGGGCCGACCTGCCGGGATGGATGGCACGCGCCTCCAGGAGCGCGCCGATCGTCTTCAGCGGTCGGGCGTGCTGGGCGAACGGGAGCCCGTTCACGGTCACCGTTCCCGAGGACGGCGCGTCCATGCCCATGATCAACCGCATGGTGGTGGACTTCCCGGCTCCATTGGGCCCCAGAAAGCCGGTGACCACACCAGGCTGGACCGTGAACGTCAAGTCCTCCACCGCGGCCTTGTCGCCATAGCGTTTGGTCAGCGATTTCGCTTCAATCATGCGATTCTCCTTAGCGCGATTGATTTCACGTTAGGGGCGAGGACGACCGCGACACGTCCCCCACCTGGCGCGACTTCTCCGCCCCGGACCTCATCCGGTCGGATGAGCGCGGTCATCCGCCGGTAGAACCGAGAACCACCGAGGCGCGGCGGTGCGGCGCGCGGGAGTGGACGGCGTTCCTGGGCTGCGGCAGCCAGTAAGACGTTCGACCTCGGGGGCGCCTGGCTGGAAGGCTTGGTCGGGCGAAGCCGTCCTGATCGAGTCAAGTCGCCCGGGTCGAGGCAGATGTGGTGCTGATCAAGCGGTGATTCCGGCCTTGTTGAGGCATGCGTCCACGGTGTCTCCCAGCGGGGCGGCAGACCCCACCGGCTGCCCTCACTGATCCCGCAGGTAGCCGGTCGACCCACCAACTGCGGCGACCATGTGGCACCGTCTGCTGCCGACCGGAGCTTCCACACGCTCCCGGCGCGCACCACCCCCAACACGCCTCGTCGGGCTGGGGCAAAGCCCCGTCAGGCCTGCAACCGCCCTGCCGCGTGCCCCCTGCTGAAACGCCTTTACGGCGCGGTCGCCGTCTCGGCGGTCAGTTGCTCGCTGATCTGCCACAGCCGTTGCACGGCGTTGTCGTCGAGAGCGACCCGGTTGGGCTGGATCTCGCGCGAGTCCTTGAAGTACTTGCCCGTCACGTCGGCTACCTCCGGCGCCGTCGCCAGATAGACGGAGGTGCGCGCACCCTTCTCCGGGCTCTTGAACAGGAGACCCATCAGCCCGCGCACTGGGGCGGGCAGTTCCCGGGTGATTCCGGTTGCGGTGCTGCCGGGGTCGAGCGCGTTCACGGTGACGCCTTGCGCCCGTGGGGCGAGCGCGCGCACGAACATCAGGTTCGCGAGCTTCGACTGGCGGCCGGCCCGCATGATCGAGTACTTCTGCTCGTACTGCAGATCATCCCAGTTGATCTTGCCGGACTTCTGGGCGCTGCCGGCTACGACGAGGACCCTGGAGGGCGCGCTGCTCTCGAGTACCGGCAGGAGCAGTGTCGTCAGCAGGAAGGAGCCGGGTAGCCGCCAACCGCGCCGCCCGCCATTGCGGCCACTTCACCGGCGACCCTCCACGGCGCGCAGCGGGACCGTCGTGGCAGGGACCGTCGTGGCAGAGACCACCGGACCTCCCGCGCTGTTCGTCGGCAGCGGAGGCGCTTCGCCCGCTGCGGTCAGACCGGGAACGACACTCCGGTCAGTTCCTCCGACACCGCCCACAGGCGGCGCTGGACGGCCGCGTCGTGGGACTGCTCGCTGGACTCCTTCCGCACCGGGTGGCCCTTGGCCTCGCGGAGCCCGTCCGGGCCGTAGTACTCGCCGCCCCGCACGGCCGGGTCCGTCGCCGCGCGCAGCGTGGGCAGCGCACCGCGGTCCGCGCTCTGCGAGAAAAGCGGATTGATCGCCGCGACGACCGCGCGCATGACCACCGGTGAGTTGCGCATCAGATCGGTGTTCGCGATGCCCGGATGGGCGGCGACAGCGACGGTCGAGCCCTTGCCGGCCAGCCGGCGCTGGAGTTCGTAGCTGAACAGCAGGTTTGCCAGTTTCGACTGGCGGTAGGCTTCCGCCCGGCTGTAGGTCCGCCGTTCCCACCGCAGGTCGTCCAGGTCGATCGCGCCGCGAGTGCGGTGGGCGATGCTGCTGACCGTCATCACCCGGGAGCCCGCGACCGGCAGCATCCGGTCCAGCAGCAGCCCGGTGAGCGCGAAGTGGCCGAGGTGGTTGGTGCCCATCTGCAGCTCGAACCCGTCGTGGGTGGTGCTCTGGGGCGTGTACATCACCCCGGCGTTGTTGATCAGCAGGTCGATCCTGGGGTGCCTGGCCCGCAGCTCGCCAGCCGCGGCGCGGACGGAGTCGAGCGACGTCAGGTCGAGGTGCTGCACCGTGACATCCGCGCCGGGAGCGGCGGCGGCGATCCCGGCAGCGGCCTGCTTGCCCTTGTCCGTGTCCCGTACCGCCAGCACCACCGTCGCACCGCGCGCGGCAAGGACCTTGGCGGTCTCGAATCCGATGCCGGTGTTGGCGCCGGTGATCACGGCGACGCGGCCCTGCTGGCCGGGCACGTCGCCGACGGTCCATTTGTCGTTCACGATTCCTCCAGGGTGCGGGCCGCGGCCGCAGAAATGACCGGCCGGACGACAGGACTTCCCCGGCTCCCGGACGGCGGGGACGACGGTGACTTGCGGCTGCGGCGGCTGTGCGCCGCGGTGGTGGTGCCGGTGGCGGCGTACGCCTCGTACGTGCACCAGCGGCCTTTGCCCTTCAAGGCGGTGCGGACGGGGTGAGCGCCATGCTGTGGCCCTTGTCGGCCGACGGCCTGCTTCTGCTGGCGACTGCGACCTTGGGCCAAGGCCTGCCACTCAGGCTGAGCCAATTTTTGGTCGGCTGTCATAACCGACAGCCGATCAGGACCTCAGTGAGGCGGGCGGTGTGAAACGCTTGCCGTACTTCCCGGCCAGGTAGTCGGCGCGCTCCACGAAGGCCGCCTGGCCGCCCGGGTAACCGACGATGAACTGGTGCACACCACCGGTCCAGGCCGGGAAGCCGATGCCAAAGATTGAGCCGATGTTGGCGTCGGCGGTGGTGATCAGCACGCCCTCGTCGAAGCACTTCTGGGTCTCGATGGCCTCGATGAAGAGCATCCGGTCGATCAGGTCCTGGAACGGAACCGTCAGCTCGGTGCTGGTCTTGAAGGTGTCGCGCAGTCCCTGCCACAGGCCGATGCGCTTGCCGTCTTCGTCGTACTCGTAGAAGCCGGCCTTCTCGAGGCGCCCCGGGCGACCGGCCTCGACCAGGGCGTCGATCACGGGGAACGCCGCGTGTCCGGTTGCGAACTTGCCGGCGTCGGCCTCCGCCTTCTGCATTTCTGCCCGAACCTTCTGGCTGAGCTTCAGGTTCAGTTCATCAGAGAGCTGCAGCGGCGGCGCCGGGAAGCCCGCCTGTGAGCCTGCCTGCTCGATGGTGGCGGGCTCGATGCCCTCGGCGAGCATGCCGATGGCCTCGTTGATGAAGGTGCCGATCACGCGCGAGGTGAAGAAGCCACGGCTGTCGTTGACGACGATCGGGGTCTTCTTGATGGCAAGGGTGTAGTCGAACACCCGGGCCAGTGCCTCGTCGGAGGTCTTCTCACCCTTGATGATCTCCACCAGCGGCATCTTGTCGACCGGCGAGAAGAAGTGGATGCCGATGAAGTCCTCCTGGCGCCTCACACCCGTCGCCAGTCCGGTGATCGGCAGGGTGGAGGTGTTGGAGCCCAGCAGGGCATCTGCGTCGACGATGTCCTCGATCTCCTGGAACACCTTGTGCTTGAGCTCGGTGTTCTCGAAGACGGCCTCGATGACGAAGTCGACACCGGCGAAGTCGGCCGCGTCCGCGGACGGCTTGATCCGGTCCAGCAGCGCCTTGGACTTCTCCTCGGTGGTCTTGCCACGCGAAAGGGCCTTGGCCTCGATCTTCTCGGAGTAGTTCTTGCCGCGCTCGGCCGCCTCAATGCTGACATCTTTGAGCACGACCTCGTAGCCGGCCTTGGCCGAGACGTAGGCGATGCCCGCGCCCATCATGCCCGCGCCGAGCACGCCGACCTTGCGGATTTCCTTCTTCGGCACGTCCTTGGGCCGCGAACCACCGTTGTTGATCGACTGCAGGTCGAAGAAGAACGCCTGGATCATGTTCTTCGCGACCGGGCCGGTCATCAGGTGCACGAAGTACCGCGACTCGATCAGCAACGCGTTGTCGATGTCGACCTGCGACCCCTCGACCGCGGCGGACAGGATCGCCCGCGGGGCAGGCATGTTGGTGCCCTTGAGCTGCTTCCGCAGGTTGGCCGGGAACGCGGGCAGGTTCACCGCGAAGGCAGGGGAGGAGGGGGTGCCACCGGGGATCTTGTAGCCCTTCTTGTCCCAGGGCTGCACGCCACCCTCGGGATTGGCCTTGATCCACGCCTTCGCAGCCGGAACCAATTCCTCGACCGAACCGACGAGTTCGTTCACCAGGCCGATATCCTTGGCCTTGGCCGGGTTGTTGCTCTGACCTTGGAGCAGCACGCTCATCAGCGCACCCTGCAGACCAAGCAAACGCACGGTGCGGACGATACCGCCGCCGGCGGGCAGCAGGCCCAGGCTGACCTCTGGCAGGCCCAGCTGCACGCCCGGCACGTCCGCGGCGATGCGGTAGTGCGTGGCGAGCGCGATCTCCAGGCCACCGCCGAGCGCGGCGCCGTTGATAGCGGCGACGACCGGCTTGCCCAGCGTCTCCAGACGCCGTAGATCGCCCTTGATCTCCCCCAGGTCCTTCATGATCGTTTGGCCGTCTTCCGGGGCGATCTTCCGCATGTCCTTGAGGTCACCGCCCGCGAAGAACGTCTTCTTCGCCGAGGTGATGACGACACCGGTGATGCTGTCCTGCTCGGTCTCGAGACGGTCCACAGTCGCCGCCATTGAGGCCTTGTAGGCCGTGTTCATCGTGTTGGCGCTTTGGTTCGGGTCGTCGATGGTAAGAACGACGATGCCGTCTTCGTCCTGCTCCCAACCGATAATGTTGTTCATCTCAGTCGTTGTCACAGCTCGGTGTCTCCTTGAATTCTCGGCTGCCGGTTGGGATTAGACGCGCTCGATGATGGTGGCAACGCCCATTCCGCCACCGACGCACAGGTTGATCAGGGCGTAGCGGCCGTTGCGGCGCTCCAGCTCGTCGACCATGGTGCCGGTGATCATCGCGCCGGTGGCGCCCAGCGGGTGGCCCATTGCGATCGCGCCACCGTTGACGTTCAGCTTCTCGTCCGGGATGTTGAGGTCCTTCTGGAACTTCAAGACCACCGAGGCAAAGGCTTCGTTCAGTTCGAAGAGGTCGATTTCGTCGACTGTCAGACCAGCGACCTTGAGTGCTTTCAGGGCGGACGGCGTCGGTCCGGTCAGCATGATCGTCGGGTCAGCGCCAGTGGTAGCGGTAGCGACGATCCGGGCGCGCGGGGTCAGCCCGGAGGCTTTTCCGGCATCCTCGGAGCCGATCAGGACGAGTGCGGCGCCATCGACGATGCCCGAACTGTTGCCGCCGTGGTGAACGTGATTGATCTTCTCCACGAAGTGGAACTTCTGCAGTGCTACCGCATCGAAGCCGGCCATCTCACCGATCACGGAGAACGACGGCTTCAACTTGGCCAGGTTGTCCACAGTGGTGCCGGGGCGCATGTGCTCGTCGTGGTCGAGGACGATGAGACCGTTCATGTCCTTCACCGGCACAACAGACTTGGCGAAGTACCCGCCCGACCACGCGGCCGCGGCGCGTTCCTGCGAACGGACGGCATAGGCGTCGACGTTGTCGCGGCTGAAGCCCTCCATCGTGGCGATCAGGTCTGCGCCGATGCCCTGCGGAACGAAGTAACTGTCGTAGTTGGTGGCCGGATCCATGGCCATGGCGCCACCGTCGGAGGCCATCGCTACCCGCGACATCGACTCGACACCACCGGCGATCACAAGATCCTCGAAGCCTGACCGGACCTTCTGCGCGGCGACGTTCACGGCCTCGAGGCCGGATGCGCAGAAGCGGTTGAGCTGAACGCCACCGACGGTGTCCGGCAGGCCTGCCGCGATGACAGCAGTGCGTGCGATGTCCATGCCCTGGTCACCGATCGGGGTGACCACGCCGAGGACCACGTCGGAGATGCGATCTTCCTCCAGGCCGGGGAACCTGGTGCGCAATTCGTGGATCAGACCGACCATGAGGTCGATCGGCTTAATGGAATGCAGCGAACCGGTTTTCTTGCCGCGCCCGCGCGGGGTCCGAATAGCCTCGTAGATGAACGCCTCTGTCATCGCTGTGGCTTCCTTCCTGTTCGCGTGCCGGCGATACGCAGACGCGCAGTCGTTCGAACCTTGTGTGAAGGCTCGGTTGAGTAAGTGCGATCAGGCGCGGAGACTCGCGGCCGGGCAGGATATTCATTCCACATGGCGGGGCTACTGCCTCCGGTGGAGCGAAAGCAGTTGGACGCCCATATCGATCGCCGCAGCGCCTTCGCGGACAGCTATCGCTCCAGTCGGTGCATTTCCGGTCTACGCCGAGCAGCGGCATCAAACCCCTGCCTTCCGCCGACTCGATGCTACACGAGAGTCGATAGAACTAGCAAGTGACTTGCACGATGGCCCGCAGCCATTGCCCGCGACACGCCCATGGAGTGGTTGCGGCACGACCGCACCTCGCGAGGGTGGTGATCACGGTGTCCGCTTGGTAGCTGAAGATCCGCGCGTAGCTGAGAGCTCAGGTTCTGCTTGCGGCCGGCGCGCGCGGGTGCAGAGCCAGGCCGGCGGCGACGCCCCGGTGGCAGCTAGCGGTCGAGGTAGAACAGCAGCGGGTCGGGGGCGATCTCGGCAATCTCACCGGATGGGCCCTCGGCACGGTAGCGATGTGAAGGTTCGCGTGTCAGTTCGCGTTGGATTCGACCCACGCGCTTTCGATCTTTTTGGCCGCCGCGATGAGCTGCTTGCCCCACTGCGGAACATGGCGCCAGTCGTAGCGGTCCTGCGGCATGGAAATGCTGACGGACGCGACGGCATAGCCGTCTCGTCCCAGGATCGGACATCCAATCGCGCATACTCCGGGCCGGTTCTCCGCGGTATTGAGCGCATACCCACGCTGGCGGACCTCGTCCAGCTCGAGCCGCAACGGTTCGGGATCGACAGTGGTGCGGTCTGTCATCCTGAGCAGCGGGCGTGACAAGACCTCGTCGACACGCTGTTGCGGCCAAAATGCCAAGATCGCTTTTCCCGAGGCGCACGAGTGGAACGGGAAGGTTGCACCGACTGGATTGTAGACGCGCACAGGTTGTGTCGAATCCACCCGATCCAGAGTTACCACACCCTGCGTGCCACCGGGCACCGCCAAGTGAATGGTCTCAGCGATCGTTGCACCGAGCTCTCTCATCAGAGGCATCGCTATGTCTCGCAAGAGTGTGCTTTTCCTGGCGCGCTGACCGATCATCCACACATGCTGCGTCAGTTCCCAACGGGTTCGTTCGGAGCCCGCAGCTTCCAGCCATCCAGCCTGAGCCAACGAAACCAGAGTCCTTTGGACGGTAGATTTCGGCAGCTTGAGCATCTTGGCAAGCTCGCCCACGCCAATGGGCTGGTGTTCTGAGATAACCTCCAGCATTTGAAGTCCCCGAATGAGACTTCTCATGCCACCGCCGTCCGCCGCAGTTCCCTCGCCAGCGCGCAACTCCTCCATGGCTGATTTGTACCACATAACGGCACGCCAATCCAGTAGGCGGTGGGATCCTGACGTCGCTGGACCGGCGGACGTCGAGGCAGTTGAGGTCGTTGACGTAGTAGACGTAGAGGCCGCTGAACTCCGTCGTTGACACCGCCCGGGGCCGATGACAACCTCAAGTGTGCCACCTCGCGACCAGCCATGCCAGCATGTGGCACGAGCGGCCGGAGCGCGGCCCGCCCGATCGGTCCTCAGCCCAATCGAAAGAGGATTCCATGCCACGCCCCTATCGACCCCGGCGCTCCTGCCTCGCAGTTCCTGGCAGTAGCGAGAAGATGATCAAGAAAGCGCAGACCCTGCAAGCAGATCAGATATTCCTCGATCTCGAAGACTCGGTTGCCCCTTCTGCCAAACCCGGCTCTCGCGCAAATATCATCGCCGCTCTCCGCGACGGAGCTTGGACAGGTAAGACGCGGGCCGTGCGTATCAACGCCGCGGACACGAGGTGGGCCTACGACGACGTCATCAGTGTCGTGACCCATGCCGGGGAGCACCTCGACTGCATCATGTTGCCCAAAGTCGAGAAGATTGCATACATCCTGTGGCTGGACGTACTCCTCAATCAGCTCGAGATGTCGTTGGGCCTTCCTCGGGGTGGTATTGGTATTGAGGCGCAGATTGAAGGCCCCGGTGGGCTCAGTGACATCGACGCGATCGCTGCGGCCACGCCCCGCCTCGAGACGATCATCTTCGGTCCGGGAGATTTCAGTGCAGCAATGCAAATGCCCCAGCTCACTATCGGCGGAGGGGATCTCGACCACGGCCCCAATCCGTTCGATCACGTGTTGATGGATATCGCCGTTGCCGCACGCAAGCATGGGGTTCAAGCCATCGACGGTCCGTTCGCAAAGATTCATGACCTCGACGGATATCGCAGCTACTGCGAACGCGCCGCCGCGTACGGGTTCGACGGAAAGTGGGTTCTACATCCCGGTCAGATTGATGTAGCCAATACGGCGTTTTCTCCACGCCAAGAGTCGTACGACAAGGCGGAGCTGATTCTCGACGCCTACGCGTACTACTCCGCCGATGCCGGCGGATCTGTAGGTGCGGTCATGCTCGGTGACGAGATGATCGACGAGGCCAGCGCGAAGATCGCTCAGTCGATGGCTACCCGTGGACGACGACTGGCGATGAAGCGAACCAGTGTCTTCTCACCGCCGGCCCCCTCTGCCTAGATGCAAGTGTGCGGCTCGTCAGAAGTTGCGGCGCAGCACGTCTGCGGCGTCGCGCCAACTCAGGTCCATGATCGCCGCAGCACGCGCGTGGCCGACACAGCTCGTCACCTTCGCGGAGAGGTCATCGGTGCTGGCGGGGAGTTGAGGGTGGCCGTACGCCAGATCGAGCGCAGACTCGGTAACCGTTCCGTCCGACCATTCGACCTCGATTCGCGTTTCGCCATCCATCACGCCTGCAGCAGGTCCAGGTGTAGCGGCAATCTCGACTCGATGCATCAGGGCGCGAATCGAAGGTCGGTTTACTGAGGCGTCGGTGAACTCCGCTATTCCGGGAAACTCGTCGACCAGCGTGGTCGCCACTGCGTATTCCATACTGAACTTGGCTTCCAACCCGGTGCTCGGGTTGTGGTGGATGAGCGGCTGCACACCAGCCTGCGGGGTATGTACCCGAATTCTCTCGATGAGATTCAGATCCCTGCCCGGTCGTGACAATCCCCGGACGGCGCTGATCGGACGTTGCAGGGCGTAACAGCAGGGATGCAACTTGATTGCCAAACCTCCCGGTACGGCGGGCCCGGACAGGTCCAGGCCCGCTTTTCCCCCCATCAACCGAAACCAATCATCGAGGACCGCGGGAGCAGCGGTCGCGCCAGCTGCTGCCAGCCGCGCGGCTCGGACTCCAGCGTCGGTGGCGAATCCCACTTGCAGGGCTTTGCCGGCTGTGCCGAATGCTCGCTGAAGCCCGCCTGCACCGGGTATCGCCAGTGCCATCGCTCGGGCCAATCCGGCAGGGTCCAACCCCAGGGTGAGGCCGGCTGCTATGGCAGCCGCTGGTGCGCCCGCTGTACAGGTGGTATGCCAGCCTTGGGAGTAATGCGGCCATCCCAACGCCGTTCCGATCCTCGCCATTACGCCCGCCGCTGCGAGGTATTCGCGCGCGCCACCTCCGACCGACAGCGTTGCGCTGACGCACACGACACTCACATGGGAACTCGACGGCAAGTGCACGTCGTCGAAATCCAACGCGTGCCCGATCGCGGCCCAACGCAGGGGTTCCGGAAGACCCGTTGTCATCTGTACGACAGGCTCGTCGGACGCCGCCAACGCCACCGCGACGGTGTCGACCAGCGCCTTGTGAGCAAGCTCGAGGTCGCAGTCGTCCGGGCGTAGCTGGAAGGCCCAATCGGCGACATCCCCGATCATGCGCTCAGGTCCGAGCGTTGTGCGCGAGCGGCCCGTGCCATCGCGCACTGCGCACGATCCGACCGTCGTGCTCGAAGCCCAGTTCGGCGACTGTCCATCTACACCGTCCATAAACTGGCAGGAATCAGGAATACAGTGCCACCGGCACTTGGCCTGGTCTTCATCGCCCGATGGGAGCCAACGGTTAGGTAATTTGCGTTCGCTCAGCAGATGAATCGGGGGACAAGAGAAAGATCTCACCGATGGACTGAACCATGTCCACGATGTCACTGACCGCCGTGGCCATATCCTTTACTCGCCGATGTGTCGATACTCTCCGGTGGCGGAACCATTCGAATGCCGCTACCCAGACAGTGGCCGCGAGATAGGGCCTCGGATCGCTTTCCGAGTCAATTCCCAGACGTTCTCCGATCAGCTGAGTAAGGTCGACAACCATTCGCTCGCGATGAATTACGACTTGTGCGTGCAATTCTGCTGATGACTCACTCAGTTCGGCGCGCAGGTTTTCCAGCTCACTGTCGTAGGTCTCGGAAAGGCGGAGGTTAACGGCTCGCAAGCTCTCGATCAGAGGTTCGTCGGCTGGTCTTTCGTTGAGCAATGGCCGAACCTTCGCAGCGTAGGTGTCCATGTCGGTGAAGAGCAGGGACTCTTTTGAGCGAAAGTGCCGAAAGAACGTCGAGGGATCTACATCCGAACGGTTGGCGATATCGACTACCGTTACCTGGTCGAACCCGCGTTCTGCGAACAGTTCCAGCGCAGAGCGAGCGAGCGAAGATCTCGTCTGCTGCGCTTTGCGCTCGCGCCTGCCGATCGGCCGCTCTTCTGTCAACTCGTCCGACATTATCCTCTACACCTCATGTCTCTTTCCAGCTTTCAGCATGCTGGCAATCGGCAAATCGATCCGGCCCCAAGTTGTTGCGGTCGATCACTGCGCTGTGCCGACGAGACCCCGGGTGGACGAAAGCTCTGACGCTCATTGGATCTCTCCTGCTGTCGGGCTGCCACGTCGCAGTCTCCGACAGCCCGAAGCCCGATGAAACCCAACTCACCGTTCCTGGAAGGCCTCACCGAGTCGCTTCACCGGCGGTGACGCGGAGCACCGACCCCGCTGGATGCGGCGCCGCTGTCTCCCTGGGCTTCCTGGGGCGAGAGTTCCGAGGGTAAACACCCTACTAGGTGGAGCGGGAGACCCGCAAATGCGGGTCGCTTGTTTAGCTGCGCCTGGCCAGTGCTGACGGCGGGTCATGCCGACCCGGCGCCGGTACGCAATTCCCTGCAACCACGACGACCGTGGCTGATTGCGGCGTGCCGGCGCGGCGCTTGTCTGTCCGGCGTCGTCGCGGCGCAGGGCCCGACGCCCTCGGTGGTGCCACGAGCGCGACGCGATGAGGTCTCGTAGCACTGCTCAAGTGCGGCGAACTTGCAATCGGCTCGCATATGCTATTTACTGCTGTTACTATGAGTGATGACCTGCTGCGCCACCCCAACCACACCGGTCACCTGCTGGCCGGCGCGCTGAGGCGCCACCGGGACAAGCCGGTGCTGTTCCTCGGCGACGCCACCCTGACGGGCGGCCAACTCGCCAGCCGAATCAGCCAGTACATCCAGGCGTTTGAGGCACTCGGGGCCGGTACGGGCGCTACGGTCGCGGTGCTCTCGCTCAACCGTCCCGAGGTGCTGATGATGGCCGGGGCCGCCCAGACGCAGGGCTTCCGGCGGACACCGCTGCATCCGCTGGGTTCGCTCGATGACCACGCCTATGTGTTGTCCGACGCCGGGGTGACCTCGCTGGTCATCGACCCCAACCCGATGTTCGTCGAGCGCGCACGGCGCCTCGTGGACAGGGTCGACTCGCTCAACCAGATCCTCACGATCGGCCCGGTGCCGGCCGAACTCGCCGACATCGGCACCGACCTGGCCGCGGTCGCGGCCGGCTTCAGCCCGTGCTCGCTCGTCGCCGCCGACCTGCCATCGGATCAGATCATCGGCCTGACCTACACCGGCGGAACCACTGGCCGGCCGAAGGGTGTCATCGGCACGGCGGGGGAGGCGGTGAGCATGACCGCCATCCAGCTTGCCGAATGGGAGTGGCCGGCCAACCCGCGGTTCCTGATGTGCACGCCGCTGTCGCATGCCGGTGGGACGTTCTTCACACCTGTCGTCGTCAAGGGCGGCGAGATGATCGTGCTGAGCAGGTTCGACCCGGCCGAGGTGCTGAAAACCATTGAGGAGCAGCGCATCACGGCGACGATGCTGGTCCCGTCGATGCTGTACGCGCTGCTGGACCACCCCGACTCCCGGACCCGTGACCTGTCATCGCTGGAAACCGTCTACTACGGCGCATCGGCCATCAATCCAGTGCGTCTTGGCGAGGCCATCGAGCGGTTCGGCCCGATCTTCGCGCAGTTCTACGGTCAGTCCGAGGCGCCGATGGTCATCACCTATCTGGCCAAGGCCGACCACGACGAGAAGCGACTGGCCTCGTGCGGACGACCCACGCTGTTCGCGCGGTGTGCGCTGCTCGGCGAGGACGGCAAGCCGGTCCCGCAGGGCGAGCCGGGCGAGATCTGTGTCAGCGGACCCCTGCTGTCAGCGGGCTACTGGAACCTGCCCCAGGCCACCGCCGAGGCCTTCAGGGACGGCTGGCTACACACCGGTGACATAGCCCGCGAGGACGAGGACGGATTCTGGTTCATCGTCGACCGCGTGAAGGACATGATCGTCACCGGCGGCTTCAATGTGTTCCCCCGGGAGGTCGAAGACGTGGTGGCCGAGCATTCGGCGATCGCCCAGGTCTGCGTGATCGGGACACCGGATGAGAAGTGGGGCGAGGCGGTCACCGCGCTCGTCGTGCTACGGCCGGACGCTCCGGACGACGATACGGCGATCGCGGCCATGACCTCGGAAATCCAAGCTGCGGTCAAGAAGCGCAAGGGTTCGGTGCAGGTGCCCAAGCAGGTCGTGGTGGTGGACTCGTTGCCGCTGACCGCATTGGGCAAGCCAGACAAGAAAGCGGTACGCGCCGAGTTCTGGAAAGGAACGGACCGGGCGGTCGGCTGATCCAGCTGCCCACCCATCCCGGCGCGCGAACCGCTTGAAGGTGCTGTTGCGGGAGAAAGCCCACTGAATCGAGGAGAGGGCACAACCGACGCCACCCCGCCGAATCAAGAGACCCGTTCTCACATCGAAGTCAGGAAACCCAAGCAATGACAACCGCTACCACCACAGCAACCGTCGGCTCTTACCTGGCGACGCGACTGGTGCAGCTCGGTGTCACCCATCTTTTCGGGCTGCCCGGTGATTTCAACCTGACGCTACTCGAAGAACTGCTTGCCGTGGAGGGCATCGACTGGTCGGGATCGACGAACGAGCTCAACGCCGCTTACACCGCGGACGGATACGCCCGGGTAGGCCGCCGTCCGGGCGCTCTCGTCACTACCCACGGGGTGGGCGAGTTGTCAGCGATCAATGGTATTGCCGGCAGTTACGCCGAAGACGTACCCGTCGTGCACATAGTCGGCATGCCCGCACGCGGCGCGATGGAGCGCCGCGCGCCACTGCACCACACTCTGCTGGACGGTGATTTCCTGCGATTCGAGCGGATGTCCCGCGAAGTCACCGCGGCCCAGGCGATCCTGGACCCCCGCACCGCGGCGCAGGAGATCGACCGGGTCCTGCTGACCGCACTGAACAAGAGCAAGCCCGTATACCTCGGTGTGCCGCTGGACGTGGCGAACGCCCCCGTCCTCAGCGAACCTTTGCGGATCCCTCTGCAGCGCATCGGAAGTGAGCCCGCCGCGGTCGAGAAGTTTCGTAAGGCCCTCCGGCGCCGTTTCACCGGCGAGAAGGGGATCACCATGCTGGCCGGGCCACGCATACATCGCCTGGGCCTGGAAACGAAGGTGGCCCAACTCGCCGGACTACCCGGGGTCCGGGTGGCGTCCCAGCCCGGATCGAAGCCACTGCTGGATGCGGACCACCCGGCCGGCCTGGGCACCTACTTCGGCACAGCCACCCGGTCGGACGAGGCCCGGGAAGCGATCGACAAAGCTTCTCTGCTGGTCATGGCCGGAACGGTGGAGAACGACTTCACCACCGGAGCCTTCACCCACCGCTATGATTCCGCACTCGCAGTGGAGCTGACGGTCGACCACGCGCGGATCGGGCGGGCGGTGTATCCCGGTGTGCGGCTGGAGGACTCGCTGCAGGTCCTGCACGAGTTGGCGAGCACGAGCCAGTTCGCCGACGCCGGCGCGATCGCACCCACGGCGCCCCCGTCCGTCTCCGGGGGGAACCTCGACGAATCGCTGAACCACCAACGATTCTGGACAGGCGTGCAGGACTGGCTTCCGCCGTCGACGACAGTGGCCGCCGAAATCGGGACGGCGTTGTACGGGGCACTCGATCTCCGACTCCCACCCGAGTGCGATCTGCTCGATCAGCCGGTGTGGTCGTCGATCGGATTCACCCTGCCGGCCGTGCTCGGCGCCGCATTGGCCCGGCCCGATCGGCGACCGGTCCTCTTCATCGGGGACGGCTCGGCGCAGCTGACCGTGCAGGAACTCGGTACGTTCTATGCCCGCGGTATCCGGCCGGTCGTGTTCGTGCTCAACAACGACGGCTACACGGTCGAGCGGATCCTCCAGAGCCCGAAGGCCAACTATCACGAGATCGTCCAGTGGAACTGGACAGAGTTGCCCTCCGCCCTCGGTGGCACGAACGTACGCACCGCGAAAGTCTCTACCGTCCGCGAGCTGCGGGATGCTCTCCAGGGTGCCTCGGACCCCGAACATGCGTGGCTGATCGAAGTAGTGCTGCCGCGGATGGACGTACCGCATCTGCTCGCAGAACTGGCGCGGGGGAGGAGCGCAGCCACCGCGGGGCCGACTCGCAACGACTGAAGTGAGCCGTCCGCGGATGCCGGTTACCCCAGGCGGTCCTTTCAAGTCTGCGCCGCGCGAGGATGTTATGCAAGCCACTTGCATAACCACGTGACATGCAGTATGACTGTAGGGTGACGAATCACAGCGCACGAGTAGCGGGCGTGGGGATGGTCCCGTTCAAAACCCCGAGCCAAAGCGAGTCCTACGACGCGATGGGCGAGAAGGCGGCGATGGCGGCCCTCGCTGACGCCGGCATCGACTACCGCCAGGTCCAGCACGCATACGTCGGCTATGTCTACGGCGACTCGACCTCCGGACAAGCGGCCCTGTACAGGGTGGGCCAGACCGGCATCCCGATCGTCAACGTGAACAACGCCTGCGCGACGGGTTCTTCTGCGCTCTTCCTCGCTCGACAGGCCGTGGAGAGCGGTGCTGTTGATTGTGTGCTCGCTCTGGGGTTCGAGCAGATGCAGCGCGGCGCACTGGGCACGCACTGGTCGGACAGGCCGACACCCTTCGATCGGTTCGACGAGGTAATGCACGCGGTCCAAGGACGGGACGAATCCCCCTTCGCAGCACAATATTTCGGCGGCGCGGGACGGCAGTACGCTGAGAAGTACGGCATGGCGCCAGAGATCTTCGCCAAGATCTCGGTCAAGGCCCGCCGGCATGCCGCCAACAACCCATATGCCGTCTTCCGTGACCAGGTCACTGTCGAAGAAGTGCTGGCGTCGCCACATATCTACGGCCCTCTGACGCGCCTGCAGTGCTGCCCGCCCACCTGCGGTGCGGCGGCAGCGGTGATCTGCAGCGCGGGGTTCGCCCGCAAGCACAGCCTCGACGCTTCGGTCGTCATCAAAGCGCAAGCGATGACGACCGACTTTGCGTCGACCTTCGACAGTGCGGACATGATGAACCTGGTCGGGTACGACATGTCCAAAGCTGCGGCGGACCAGGTCTACGAAGCAGCCGGCGTCGGCCCGGGCGACATTCGCGTTGTCGAGCTGCACGACTGCTTCACCACCAACGAACTGATCACCTACGAAGGGCTCGGGCTCACGCCGGAGGGCACTGCCGAGAAGTTCATCGCCGACGGCGACAACACCTATGGCGGACGAGTGGTCACCAATCCGTCGGGTGGTCTGCTCTCGAAGGGTCACCCGCTCGGAGCGACCGGCCTTGCGCAGTGCGCCGAGCTCGTGTGGCAACTGCGGGGGCAGGCCGAGGCCCGCCAGGTCGAGGGCGTCAAACTTGCGCTGCAGCACAACATCGGAGTCGGTGGGGCAGCGGTCGTGACATTGTACGAGAAGGTGAGCTGAGTGGCCGTAGACCCCGCAATCATCGGAACTCAGCTTCCGGCAACAACTCTCACCGTCGACGCCGGCCGCCTTCGCTTCTTCGCGAAGGCGATCGGCGAGACCAACCCGATTTATACCGACGTCGATGCCGCGAAAGCCGCTGGCTACGCAGATTTGCCTGCGCCGCCGAGCTTTCTCTTCTCCGTTGAGCTGGAAAATCCAGATCAGTTCCGATGGATCACCGACCAGGGCATCGACCCGCGCTTCGTACTACATGGCGAACAGTCGTTCACCTATCACTCCATCGCATACCCAGGTGACACGCTGACGGCGACGCCACGGATTGTCGACGTCTACAGCAAGAAGGACGGAGCGCTGGATTTCATTGTCAAGAACACCGCGATCACTCTCGCCGACGGGTCAGCGGTCGCCGACCTGGAGACAGTAATCGTTGTCCGCAACCCTGGGGCAGTCAAATGACATGGGCTCAGCAGATCGAGGTCGGCACCGAACTACCGGCATTGAAGATCGGTTCGATCTCGCGCACCACGCTGGCATTGTTCGCCGGCGCCTCCGGCGATCACAACCGGATGCACATCGACATCGACGTGGCCAGGTCCGCGGGACTGGACGACGTGTTCGCGCACGGCATGCTGTCGATGGCTTACCTCGGACGTCTGCTGACCGATTGGGTTCCGCAGCAGCGGATCCGGTCCTACCGAGTGCGGTTCGCGGCGATCACGCCGGTGCTCGGCCAGCCGACTGCCATCGGGAAAGTCGTCTCGATCGATGAGATGGACGGCGAACGCTGTGCCACTTTGGAACTCGCCGTCACTCTTGCCGACGGCACCGTCACCCTGGCCGGCTACGCCGTCGTCGCACTCTGAAAGGTATTGGATAACATGGGAACCCTCGATGGCAAGGTCGCCATTGTCTCCGGTTCGGGTCGTGGCATCGGCCGTGAGATCGCACTGAAGCTCGCCGCCGAGGGCGCATCGGTCGTGGTCAACGACCTCGATCCCGAACCCGCCAAGGAAACTGTCGCCGCGATCGAGGCCGCAGGTGGAAGGGCGGTCGAATGTTCGGGCAGCGTGACCGATGAGGGGTTCGCCGAGCGTTTCGTGCAGACCGCGGTCGACGCTTTCGGCGGCCTGGACATCATCATCAACAACGCGGGCTACACCTGGGATTCGGTTATCCAGAAGATGAGCGACGAGCAGTGGGACGCCATACTCGACGTGCACCTCAAGGCGCCGTTCAGGATCCTGCGAGCCGCCCAACCCGTGATCTCCGCTGCGGTCAAGAAGGCAAAAGCATCCGGCGAGCTGATTCCGTGCCGAAAGGTCGTCAACATCTCCTCGCTCTCGGGTACGGGTGGCAGCGCCGGGCAGGCGAACTACTCCTCGGCCAAGGCTGGTGTCACTGGTCTGACCAAGACTCTCGCGAAAGAGTGGGGCCGCTACAACGTCACCGTCAACTCCGTTGCCTTCGGCATGATCAAAACTCGCCTCACCGAGGCACCCGCCGGCAGCGGTGCCACGATCGATGTTCAGGGCAGGGCAATCAAAGTCGGCGTCAACCCGGACGTGCTTACGGCGCTGGAACAGTCGATTCCCCTCGGCCGCGGCGGCACACCAGTCGAGGCAGCGGGCGCCGTCTACCTCCTGTGCACGCCCGAATCCGACTATGTAAGCGCGCAGACTCTGCTCTGCGGCGGCGGCCTCAACTTCTGAGAGAGGTGCGATGTATCGGTCGCTTTGGATCGACGACGAGGTCGCCGCGGTGCGGGACATGGCCCGCAAATTCTTCGACACCGAAGGGGCTCCGAATCGGGAGCGCTGGGCACAGCAGCAGCACGTCGACCGGGAGTTCTGGCTCAAAGCAGGGAAACTGGGCCTGCTGTGCGCGTCGATGCCCGTCGAATACGGCGGTGGCGGCGGCACGGTCGCGCACGACCTGGCGATCTTCGAGGCGCAGTCGGCCAGCGGCGACACCGGCTTCGGCAACTATGCGCACAGTGGGGTCGTCGCGCATTACCTGTCGACCTACGGCACTGAGGAGCAGAAGCGACGGTGGCTTCCCAGGATGGCGACCGGCGAGCTGATCGGCGCAATCGCCATGACGGAGCCGGGTGGCGGGTCGGACCTCAAAGCTCTTCGCACCAGCGCGATCCGCGACGGCGACCATTACCGGCTCAACGGCGCGAAGACGTTCATCTCGAACGGTGCCACCGCGGACATCATCCTACTTGTGGTCAAGACCGACCCTGCTGCCGCGTCGATCCACGGCATCTCGTTGTTGGTCTTGGAGACAGCGGCCGCCGCCGGATTCAAGGTCGGCAAAAACCTGAGCAAGATCGGCATGAAGGCGATGGACACCGCAGAGTTGTTCTTCGATGACGTTCGAGTGCCGGTCGCGAACTTGCTCGGTGAGGAAGGCGAGGGCTTCAGCTACTCGATGGCCCAACTCCCCTGGGAGCGGCTGATTATCGCCGTCACGGGAATCGCCGCGCTGGAGCATGCCGTCGAGGAAACCGTCGCTTACACAAAGCAGCGCGAGGTTTTCGGGCGGCCACTGTTGGACATGCAGAACACCCGGTTCGAGCTCGCCGAATGCGCCACCATCGCTCACATCGCACGCGTCTTCGTTGACAGCTGCGTCGACCGCCACTTGCGCGGCGAACTGGACCAGGCCGCCGCCTCCATGGCTAAGTACTGGGTCACCGACATGCAGTGCCAGGTCATCGACCGTTGTGTGCAGCTGTTCGGCGGCTACGGCTACATGTTGGAATACCCGATCGCTCAGATGTTCGTCGACGGACGCGCACAGCGAATCTATGGCGGCGCCAATGAAGTCATGAAAGAACTCATCGCCCGCTCGCTGTAGCCAAACAGGAGGACGAGATGCAGATAACCCAGACCGAAAACCTGCGCGTCGACCGTGATGGCGGTCTCCTGCGTCTCACGATCACTCGTCCGTCCCGGATGAACGCCATCGACCTGGCCAGCATGATCGGAATCGGCGACGTCTTGACCGAGGCGGCAACCGATTCATCGGTCCGCGTCGTGGTGCTGACCGGCGAGGGCAAGGCGTTTTGCAGCGGCGCAGACCTGTCCTCGCCCGTCCAAGATGCGGACGGCCGGAAGGGATCGGAAATCGTGATGGATACGGCTGATCGCATGATCCGGTCGGTGGTCACGGCGCCGGTCCCAGTGATTGCCAGGATCAACGGCCCCGCCGCAGGCGTCGGACTGTCCCTCGCCCTGGCCGCCGACCTCATCTACGCCGCCGAAAGTACCTATCTGCTCATGCCGTTCATCAATATCGGCTTGATGCCGGACGGTGGCGCCACCGCGCTCGTCGCGGCCGCTGTCGGCCGCGTGCGGGCCGCGGAGCTGTCCCTCTTGGGCGAGCGGCTCCCGGTCGCCGAGGCCGCCGCCGCGGGGCTGATCACCAAGGCGCTACCCCACGACCAACTCGACGCGCACGTCGACGCAGTCGCCGCCAGGCTCGCCAGAGGCCCGCGCCGCGCGCTGGAACTGACCAAGGCCTCCATCAACGCCGCCACCCTCACCGAACTCGATGCTGCACTGGAACGCGAAACCGTAGGCCAGATCGAGCTGATGAGCACGACCGATTTCATCGAAGGGGCGACGGCGGTGCTCACTCGCCGGCAGCCCAACTTCGGGTCCTGAACTCCGCACGGAGAGTCGACGTCGACCACCGCCACCCTCGAGCCACCAGGAGCACCGTCATGGGCGTTGAGTTCAGCCCGGAACAGCAGGATTTCGCCAGGGCCATCGCCGACTTCGCCAAGCGCGAGGCAGGCACCCGAGAGCAGCGAGACCAGCTCACCAACCATGATGAGCTGCAGCACAATCAGGCCCTCTACGAGAAGATGGCTGAGCTGGGTTGGCTCGGCCTGACAGTGTCGGAGGAGTACGGAGGCTCGGGCGCATCCATGGTGGACATGTGCATCCTGCTCGAGGAGACCGCGCGCGGCATGCTGCCGATCAATGCGATCGGCCCGACATTGATCACCGGCGGCCCCTACCAGAAATTCGGCACCGAAGCGCAGAAGAACAATGTACTGCGCGGCATCGTACGCGGTGTTTCCCAGTCGATTTCGATGTCCGAGCCCGAGGCGGGCTCCGACGTGGGCAACCTCAGCACCAAAGCTGAGAAGACCTCCGACGGTTGGCTCATCAACGGCCAGAAGACCTGGTGTTCCAACGCACACATCTCCGAGAACATCCTGCTCCTCGCGCGCACCGACCGAAGCGGCGCAAAGCACGAGGGCCTCACCATGTTCCACGTGCCCGCCAACACCGATGGCCTCAAGATCAGCCCCATTGAGCTGATGGGCGGTTTGAACGACACCAACGACCTCTACTTCAGCGATGTCCTGCTGCCCGCCGACGCGGTGATCGGCGAAGTCGGCAACGGCTGGCGCCAGCTCATGGCCGGGCTCAACTTCGAGCGCCTCATCATCGCGGCCCAGGGCATCGGGACCGCTCGGCGCGCGTTCGACGACACCCTGCAGTTCGTCAGTGAGCGTGAGCAGTTCGGCCGTCCGATCGGATCGTTCCAGGCTCTGCGGCACCGCATCGCCGACCTCGCCACCGAGATCGAATGCACCAAACTGCTGGTCTACAGCGTTGCCCGCGAAGCCGACGCCCATCCGGACAAGATGCTCGCCCGCGAGGCCTCAATGGCCAAACTCAAGGCCACCGAGACCGCGAAACAGGTTGCACTGGCAGGCATGCAAATGATGGGTGGCTACGGGTATGCCAGAGAGTTCGACATGGAAAGGCACGTCCGCAGCACCCTGGTCACCACGATCCTCGGTGGCACCAGCGAAATCCAACGTGACATCATCGGCAAAACCTACGGCTTGTAGGACAACGACGAACTATCCCGCGAGCGTCGCGCTCGCGGGATAGTTCGTTCAGCTCGATCGGACCCTGCGGTCATTCAGCCTTGTTCTCCCCCCGCGTCCTGCTCTGCCGCACCCGATGCGAGCAGCGGTTCCGGGTCGACGCCCCACTCGGAGATCACTTCCCTGGTGTGCAGGCCCGGAGTTGACGGCGCGGTCGGCACGACCGCGCCGTGGGCGGGAAACCGGGGTGCCGGGGCGGGCTGGAACAGTCCGTCGCGGGTGAAAACCGCACCCCGGGCTTTCATATGCGGGTGTTCGGCAGCCTCATGCATAGTCAGCACCGGAGAGACGCATGCGTCCGTGCCTTCGAACGCCGCCGTCCACTGGGCCTGCGTGCGCGCGCCGAAGGCCTCAGCGATGGCCTTGCGGGTGGCCCCCCACGTCGTGCGGTCATTCTGCTCGTTCAGATCTACGCTTATCCCCAGTCTCGCTATCAGATGGGCGTAGAACTTGGCTTCGATCGCACCAACGGCCATGTGCCGGCCGTCGGCCGTCTCGTAGACCGAGTAGAACGGGGCACCGCCATCGAGCAGATTGACTCCGCGTTCATCGGCCCAGGTGCCGGTGTTGACCAACGCATGGGTGGCGGCGAGCAGGTGGGCGACACCGTCGACGATCGCCGCGTCGACTACTTGTCCGCGCCCGGTGAGCTCCGCCTCGCGCAGCGCCGCAAGGACGCCGGCGACGAGATACATGGCACCGCCGCCGTAGTCGCCAACGATGTTGAGCGGGATCTGGGGCGGCCCTCCGGCCTGGCCGATTGCGTGGAGGGCTCCGGTGATCGCGATGTAGCTGAGGTCGTGACCGGCCGTCTGCGCGAGCGGCCCCTCCTGCCCCCACCCGGTCATCCGGCCGTAGACGAGCTTGGGATTGTGCACCCAGCACTCTTCAGGGCCGATGCCGAGCCGCTCGGCCACTCCCGGACGGTGGCCCTCGATCAGGACGTCTGCTCGCTCGGCCATAGCCAGCAGCGCTTCGACCGCCTCGCGTCGCTTCAGGTCGAGGATCACGCCGCGCTTGCCACGGTTGCACACGTCGTGCTCGGGCCTGCCAGGAGAGACCCCGAGGCCACCGGGGCGTTCGACCCGGATGACCTCGGCACCCATATCGGCCAGGGTCATGCCGGCGAACGGCCCTGGTCCCATGCCGCCGACCTCGAGGACCTTGATCCCCGCCAGCGGTCCCTTCCCAGTCGAGTGGGTCATGCAATCTCCTGTCGATCTGCGCACCGGCCAGCACCACTGGGGCGCCCGATACGGCGTAACAAGCTCGTCGCATGTGCTTCTGGGGGCAGCATCGGTCGGGGCGACACCGACGGGTGCCTGCGCCGGTCCTGCTCCGGACAGGGAGTTTCCCGTCGATTGCATGGCGCACTGCCGTCAGACCGGCGAAAGCACCGAAGTGCGAACTGCCGTGGCGGACACACATACACAGTGAAGATTGCGGAGTCTGGCAGGAGAGACACGTAAGCCTCTTCTGCCGGACTTCGCTGATATAGCAGCGAATCGCTACGACGAGACCGGCTCCGGCTGGGGCCACGCCTCCCAGGTCACCAGCGTCCGTACCGGTTCTCCTGCTTCGTAGCGCTGCAGCAGCTCTTCGGGATCGATGACGACGCCGACTACGTTCGCATGAGAGTCGACAAACTCCTGAGCCGTGCCCATCGGCAGGTTGTCGATCTGAAGTTCCACGCGGACCCCGTCGGGATCGCTGTAGTACAGCGACGTTGTCGGGCCGTGGTTGACGCTCATGAGTGGCTTGATGTCCTTGTCGCGCAGCCGAACATAGGTGTTGAGAAGAGCACCGAGGCTGTCGTACGTGAACGCGACGTGTTCGAGTCCGGGTTCGGATGAGAACTGCATGACGTCGGCGCCGGCGGTTGCGGCGCGCTCAGCGTCATCCGCAACCAGGGTGCTGGCGCCGAAGGTCTCTGTCTCGCGAGCGGCTCCGTTTACTTCGATGAGACCGATGCGGTGGTGCTCCTCGTCGTAGGTGAGTCCGGCGAAAAAGCCACCGGAGCCAATCAGGTGCGCACCGAGCACTTCGGAGTACCACGCGACGCTGCGCTCAAGGTTGGACACCCGCAACACCAAGTGAGCGAGTTGGTACGGGGTTGACGGACCGCCGTCGACGGTTCTGTTCGTCACTGTCGTCTCCCTCTGACGTGCTGTTCCTGCACCAAGGTTACCGAGATTGGAGCCATTGAGCAAGTCGCTGGCACATCCATGTCACATGCAACTCGTGCGCTTCCCTGTCCTTCGCCCACGGTCGTGGCCGGGAGGCCAGGCACTCAAGGTCAGGCCGGGCATCGATCCTCCCGACCGCGGCTGGCGAGCAGCAACGCCCACGCCTGGAGGCACGCCCCCCGTGCCTGCCCGAACGCGTCTCCCCAGGTCACGGTACGAATCAGGCCTCTAGCCGGTGCGGATGCGCGGAACGCGGGCCATCCGGATCGCTGCCGAACGAGATTGAGAGTGTCACTAGGATAAGCGAGTGACTTGTGTATACTAGGCGCGTTATCCGACTGCTGAGGCAGTGCTGTGGGCGACCAAAGGATCCATTCAATGACGCCGATCTTCGATCTCAGTGGCCATGTCGCCGTCATCACTGGCGGCAACTCCGGAATCGGCCTGGGCTTTGCCCGCGGGCTGGCGAAGGCGGGCGCCGACGTATGCATCCTTGGTCGCAATCCGGAACGGAACAAGGCGGCGGCCGCTGAACTGGGCGGTCACGGCGGTCGCGTGCTTGCCCTGGCCTGCGATGTCGGCGACGAACAACAAGTTGTCGAGGCGATCGCGCGCACCGCCGAGGAATTGGGACGCATCAACTCGTGTTTCGTCAACGCTGGTGTGGCACAAGGGTCGGCGTCGTTCGCGGAGACGAGTCTCGCGGACTTCCGTCGGGTCACCTCCATCAACCTCGATGGTTCCTTCGTCACCCTGCGCGAGGCAGCCAAGGTCATGATCGCGCAAGGCGACGGCGGCAGCCTGGTAGCCACCTCGAGTCTCGCTGCCCGCCAAGGGGTTCCGCGCGGCCAGGCTTACGGGGCAAGCAAGGCCGGGCTGATCGCCATCATGAACTCAATCGCCGTCGAACTCGCCAGATACCGCATCCGCGCCAACTCGGTGCTGCCCGGCTGGATCGAAACCCCCATGACCGACGGCCTTTTCGCGAGGGAGCGCTTCAGCGAGGTGGTCCAAGCGCGTATTCCCGCCCGCCGTTGGGGACGGCCGAGCGACTTCGAAGCGGTTGCGGCGTACCTGGCCGGCCCTGCCAGCGAATATCACACCGGAGATACGCTGACAATCGACGGCGGCTACAGCTTGTTCTGATCGATGCCCGTCAGTCGAATCGGCGCCGGACATCCGGATCGCGGTGTCCGACCGACTGGTTATCCTGGACCGAGGAATCGTTCGCAGATGGCGTGAATGACCGTGTGCTCGGTGCATTTCGTCGCGCGGTCGATCGCGCACGCGCCCCAGGCGAAATGGGACCAACCGACGACGCCGATGTGCCCGTACCGCTGGGCGGCAGTACTTCGGCGCCACATGCGCGCTCAAACGGGTGTTGTCACTGCTGCTGTCATCACCGCTGCCGTCAATGATATCCGCCGGCATCACATGAAATTGGAAGAAGGCAGACTCCATGGATACTCCCCGATGGGTCGAGCAGCAGGTCGGAGTGCGGCTTCTACGCCTGCACAACGCAGTCTACAAAGGCACAAATGGACGGATCGGTCATCGGTTCATACCAGGCACACCGCCGAACCTGCTGTTGCACATGATCGGCGCGAAGACCGGTCAGGCGAGAACCACGTCGGTCGCCTACTTTCGCGACGGTGACACTTACCTGATCGTGGCTTCGAAGGGTGGCGATCCCCGATCCCCGGGCTGGTACTACAATCTGAAGGCCAATCCCGACGTTGAGATCAACATCGGCCCGAAGCGGTTCGGGGTCACCGCCACACCGGTGCTGCCCGGTGACCCGGACTATGCCCGGCTGTGGCAGATCGTCAACACGAACTTCAGCAACCACTACGAGTCTTACCAGCGTAGGGTTTCGCGACCGATCCCGGTGCTGGTACTGACTCCTCGGTAGGCTCCGGCTTTCGGTTGGGTGGGCTGGTCTGGGTTGGTGCTGTTGGTGTTGGTTCTGGGTGAGTGGCTTGACGGGGGCCCGGCGCGTGGGCGGGGTACTCCGGGAGTTCCGTGAGGCGGGCGAACACGGTGGCCTGGTCGGGCGACGCACGTTTGTTCCCACACGCATGAGGGGGCGACCGGTTGATGCCGGTCTTCCGGGGAGCCATGCTGGGGATGTGAAACGCGGTCCGAGTGGTCCGTGAGGGCGGGACGCGGCTTCGATGATGCCGAGACGAGTGCTGATGGACAGGAACGGTTCCGCACCAGGCCGGCGCAATGGTTCCGGCAGGGTGACAGGCATGCCGGTGGCCTGCGTGGACGCAAAAGGTGTGCTCACCGTGTGGGCGGAGGCAGCCCGACGGCTCCTTGGCTATCGTCCGGACGAAATAGTGGGACGGGACGCGGCAGACCTGCTGGCGGGGGATCTTCCCTCGTCCGCTCAGCGCAGCCTGGCGGAGGGCGAGGAATGCCGCGGAAAAGTGGCGCTGCGCCACCGGAGCGGACACCTTGTGGAAGTGGACCTCCAGGCGTTTCCCGCACACGGTGCCCACGGAAACTCCGAGTGGATGGTGGTGGCCACCGGACCGGACCGGCCAGGTCCGGACGATGACGTGGCGGTGACGCTGAAGGAGTGGGAGTTCGACCAGCTGCCCGTCAGCCACGCGATATTCGACACCGAGCGCCGGCTCATCGCTGCCAGCGCCGAAGCTCTGCGCCTCCTTGGCATGCCGGAGAACCGAGTGGTCGCACGGCGTATGGGAGAGGTGCGGTCGTTTCCGCCGGAACACGACGAACTGGAACAGCTCTTGGCACGAGTCCTGCGGACGGGGGAGCCGATCAAGCAGGAGGTGGTCACTCGCGCGCCGGGCGAGCCTCGGCTCTTCGCCTGGTCTGTCTTCTGCTACCCCCTGAAGGACCCTTCCGGCCAGGTTCGGGGTGTGTCCCTGGCAGGTTTCGATATCTCCGAGCAGTACAGAGCCCGGCAGCGGCTGACCATTGTGAACGAGGCCAGTGTCCGTATCGGCAGCACTCTGGACGTGGTACGTACCGCACAGGAACTGGCGGGCGTGGCCGCGGAGCGATTCGCCGACTTCGTCAGCGTCGACCTGCTTGAGCCTGTCCTCCGCGGCAAGGAGTCGGATCTGAGCCCGCCCCCCGGTGCCGTCCGCTTCTGCCGGGCCGCACAGCGGTCCGTCCTGGACGGCAGCCCGGAGTCGGTGGTCGAGCCGGGACAGACGGACGTCTACCCGCGGGACTCACCCATGGCGCGCGCGCTGGCCTCCGGGGTGCCGTCGCGGCACTCGCTCGACGAGCCGGACGTCCAGCAGTGGCTGGCGCACGACCCGGCGCGGGCCCGGAGCCTGCACCGGCATGGCGTCCACTCGCTCATCGCGGTGCCGCTGCTCGCACGCGGGACGACCCTGGGACTCGCCGTGTACCTGCGGCACCGTACGCCCGAGCCGTACGACAGTGACGACCTGCTCCTGGCCGAGGAGATCACGGCGCGGGCGGCCGTGTGTGTGGACAACGCCCGCCGATACACCCACCAGCGCAATACCGCTCTCGCTCTCCAGCGCAGCCTGCTGCCGCAGCACCCCCCACACGAGGCGGCGGTGGAGGTCGCCTCCCGTTACCTGCCGGCCGGTTCCAAGGCGGGTGTCGGTGGCGACTGGTTCGACGTGATCCCGCTCTCCGGCGCCCGGGTCGCCCTCGTCGTCGGGGACGTGGTTGGTCACGGAATCCAGGCATCCGCCACCATGGGGCGCCTGCGCACCGCTGTGCGCACCCTCGCCGACGTCGACGTACCCCCGGACGAACTGCTCACCCACCTCGACGACCTTGTCCTGCGACTGGACCGCGAAGAGGGTCCGCAGACCGGAGAACAGCCGGCCAGGAATGCCGGAGACATCGGGGCCACCTGCCTGTACGCGGTGTACGACCCGGTCTCCCGCCGCTGCACCTTCGCCCGTGCCGGCCACCCGGTACCCGCTCTCGTGAGCCCCAACGGCACGGTCCACTTCCCCGACCTCCCGGCCGGGCCGCCGCTCGGTCTGGGCGGCCTGCCCTTTGAATCCGCCGAGATCGAACTTCCCGTAGGCAGCCTGATCGCCCTCTACACCGACGGCCTCATCGAATCCGCCGACCGCGACGTCGACGCCGGGCTCCAACTTCTCCGCCATGCACTTGCCGAACCTGGACGGAGCCTGGAACAGCTCTGCGACACCGTCCTCGGCACACTGCTGCCCCCCGGCACCCCCGCCGACGATGTCGCTCTGCTCATCGCCCGTACCCATGCACTCGATGTCTCCCAGGTCGCCACCTGGGACCTGACCATGGACCCCGCAGAAGTCGCCCAGGTCCGCCGGCTGGCAACCGACCAACTGACCGTCTGGGGACTGGAAGAGGAATCCTTCGTCACCGAACTCGTCGTCAGCGAACTGGTCACCAATGCCATCCGCTACGCCCGTCCCCCCATTCAGCTTCGGCTGATTCACGACACCAGCCTCATCTGTGAAGTCTCCGACGCCAGCAATACCTCCCCCCACCTGCGCCGAGCCCGCACCTTCGACGAAGGCGGCCGTGGACTGCTCCTCGTCGCCCAGCTCACCGATCGCTGGGGGACGCGCCACACCCCCGCAGGCAAGACCATCTGGACCGAACAGAGCCTTCCCGCACGCGGAAAGTAGCCAGGCTCCGCCCGGGACGCACCGACTGCCGGCCCCGCCATGCATTCCAGAGGTGCGGCCCCGTCCGGACCACCGACATGTGTAGGCGGGCGACCGGAGCGGCTTTGCTCGCGCCGTACGCGGCAAGGCCCGGTTCGGGTACGGAGGTGGCAACGGAGCAGATGGCGATGATCTTCGTGCTTTCGGCGGGCGGCCTGGCGGCCTGGCGGCAGTCGAGCGCAGCAGATCGATGCAGGGACGCCGGTCGCGAGCCACACCCCCGGGCGGCCGGATCGGTGTATGCGGTCTCAGCCGGTGTGCCAGGTGATGGCGTTCTCCGGCTCTTCGCGGTTGGTGCGGAACGCGTTGACCGGGTGGTCGAGGTCGGGGTAGCCGAAGGAGATGCCTGCCACGACGCGCCGGTTGTCCGGGATGGTGAAGTGGTCGTGGAGGAAGTCGGAGTAGGCGGCGAGGGCGGCTTGGGGCGCCGAGGCCACGCCGAGGCTGTGCGCGGCGAGCAGGAAGGTGTTGATGTAGAGGCCGCAGTCGACGGCGCCGTAGACGCCGAGGTCGGCCTCGGTGGTGATGATCGCGACGTGCGGTGCGTCGAAGAGCTCGAAGTTGCGCAGGTGTTGTCGCAGGGTTCGCTCGTGGTCGCCCTTGGCGATGCCGAGGCTGCCGTACAGCTGGAGGCCGCACTCGCGTCGGCGCTGCCGGTAGGCGCCGGTGTACTGGGCGGGGAACGGGAAGTCGGTTGAGTTCGAGTGGCTGTGGACGCGGGCGAGTAGCTCGGTGCGAAGCCGCTCCGTCGCGGCGCCTTCGGTGATGTGCAGTTGCCAGGGCTGGGTGTTGCACCAGGACGGGCTCCGCTGGGCCAGATGCAGCAGCCGCTCGAT
This sequence comes from Mycobacterium sp., assembly GCA_025963195.1. GTDB lineage: Bacteria > Actinomycetota > Actinomycetes > Mycobacteriales > Mycobacteriaceae > Mycobacterium. Next base: position 52,563 of record JAOPVF010000431.1, read on the forward strand.
GGTCTCTCGGGGGACCGGGTCGGGCAGGAACTGGCGGCAGGTCCACCGGTCGGCGAGTATCCGGCTCAGCGCCTCGTGCAGGCTGGTGCTGGTGCTGGTCAGGTTCAAGGGGGGACGCCTCCGTCGCTGTGGTCTCGTTTCGAGACCACACGGTAGCCGGGCTGGTCTCGTTTTGGAACCTCTGGGGTAGAGTCCTGGTGTGCGTTACGAAGACCTCGCTGACCTGCCGTGTTCGATCACGCGCCCGCTGGTCGTCCTCGGCGACCGTTGGACGCTGCTGGTCCTGAAGGCTTCGTTCGCCGGTGTCCGCCGGTTCAACGAGTTTCAAAGCGCGCTGGGGATCTCTCGGAGCCGACTTCAGGACCGCCTCGGGCGGCTGGTCGAGCACGGCATCCTGGCCCGGCGGAAGGCGGCCGACGGAGACCACGCGGAATACCGCCTGACGCGCAAGGGCCATGACATCTACCCGATCCTCATGGCGATCAGGGACTGGGGCGACACCTACATGGCGCCCGACGGGCCGCCGGCGCGCTACCAGCACCGCGACTGCGCTGGTGAGGCCCACGTGCAGCTCACCTGCGACACGTGTGGAACCGATGTCACCGCACACGACATCACCCCGGAGCCAGGACCAGGCATCCTCGCCCACCTCGGCCAAACCCGAGCTGAGTAGGACCAGTGACGGGCGGTCCGTGTGATCAGAGGGCCTGCTCCACCTGCGACAAGGCCGGCCGGGCAGTCTGCAGGACGGACAGGTCCACGGGTCGCCGACCGGCACACCCCAAGGCGGGGTGATCAGCCCCGCGCTCTGCAACGTCTACCTGCACCGGCTCGACCGGGTAGGGGCGGAGCGGGAGCACGGTGTGCTGGTGCGTTTCGCCGACGACCTGGTGGTGATGTGCAAATCCCGGACGTAGGTCGAGGCCGCCTTGGCGCGGCTTCGGGGCCCGCTGGCCGAGCTCGGCCTGGAGCCGACGGAAGCCAAGACGCGGATCGTGCACCTGGAGGTAGAAGCCGAGGGCTTTGTGTTCCTCGGTTTCCGGCACCGCTTGGTGCGCTCGTCCGCCTCTCGCGGGAAACGCCCCGCCGTGTTCCTCGAACGGAAGCCGAATGCCGGCGGTGAACGGCGTCGGTGAGCCGGGTGCGGGAGAACCGCAGGCCCGGTTCGATGCGGCGGGGGTTGGAGACGCAGCGCACGTACTACGCCACCGCGCCGGCCCCCGTCCCTAGACAGGACTCGGACTTGTCACCGCCGCCATCGCCCCGCCCTTGTGCCAGAATCCGGCACGCCATCCCCCCTAGAGGCGAGGGCGCGTCACATCCTTCGCGTGACGCATCGCCATTGACAGCACTGGCGCGAGTAGGCATCATGAAAAATGGCACGCCGTTCCATCAGGTGGAACGAAAGTTGCCTGGGTCGCGAAGAGCGCCCCGAACCGAGAGGACGATCGTGGGGCTTACGGCTGCGGAACTGCGCGCACGGGCCGTTCCATGGTCCAAAGGCAACTACTACGAGGATTTCGCTCCTGGTCGCCAGTTCGACCATCACTGGGGTCGAACGTTGACCGAATCGGACAACATCCTGTTTTCGACTTTGACGTCGTCCTACAACCCGTTGTACTTCAACTCTGCGTATGCCCGAGGAGAGGGATACGGACGTGGGATCATCAATCCGATGCTGTTGTTTCTCACGGTATTCGGGCTTTCGGTCGAAGATCTCAGCGAGGCGGGGGTGGCATTTCTCGGCGTCGACGAACTCACCTTCCATGGCACGGTCAGCCCGGGCGATACGGTCACCGCGCGCAGTACCGTGCGCTCGGCGCGGCGGTCGTCGAAGGATCCCCGTCAAGCGATCGTGACGTGGCAGACC
>JAOPVF010000082.1 GCA_025963195.1 Mycobacterium sp.
ACGTCAACGTGATCGACCACGCCGCCGTACGGTTGCACCGGCCCGTCGTCGCCCGTGATCTGCCAGGGGGTGGACGCCGCCTCGACCAGTCGGCAGACGGCTACGTCGCGACCGTCGTGTCAGGCGAGGTGATCGCCGAGAACGGTGTGCCCACCTCCGCGCGTCCAGGCAAACTGATCCGCGGCAGGCAGCCCGCGCCCGCCTAACCCGCTACCCCATGCCAGGGCGGTGTCTGGATGCCGGGGCCGTCGTACATCGGCAGCCGCACATCGCCTCCGTGCCTGGCGATCTGGTCCCACGGCCGGTTCAACCCGAAGGTGCCGTGGCTCCGCGCCCGGCTCACGGCGTCCAGATCCAGGCAGTCGATCAGGACCTCTTCGCCGGTGGCCGCTTGTTGGCGCACCGTCCCCTCGGGGTCGACGATGCAACTCGCACCGACGCCCGCGGGATCGCTGGCGTTGAGGTTGACGACGTAGACCTGGTTGGTCCACGCGTTGGCACGCGCGCACACCAGCTCCATCTCGCGGTCACGCGTCGTCGTCAGCGTCGGCTGCACGATCACTTCCGCACCGAGCCAAGCCAATTGGCGGGCCGTCTCGGGGAACGAACCGTCGTAGCAGATCGCCAAGCCGATCCGGCCCACCCCGGGGATGTCGAAGACGACGAACTCGTTGCCGGGGGTCGTCTGCTCATAGGGCTGCCACGGGAACACCTTGCGATAGGTCGCGGTGATCTCGCCGAGCGGCGACACGGCGACCGCGGTGTTGTACACCAGCCCGTCGTCGCCACGCTCGTAGAGGCTGCCGGGAATCAGCCACAGGCCGGTCTCCTTGGCGAGCGCGCAGACCCGGTCGGTGGTCGGGCCGGGGACGGGTTCGGCGACCTCGTTCATCCAGCCGGCGCGGGCCCGAAGCAGCGGCGCCTCGGCGGCCAGCATCAGCTCGGGCATCACCACCATCTCGACGTGCGGGAAGCCGTCGCGCACCGCCCGCACCTGCGAGCGGAAGCGGTCCCAGCTGGCCGCGGTGTCGAAGGCGACCGGTGATGTCTGGATGGCGGCGATGGTCAGTGTGCGCATGATCGGGCCCCAGTGTCGGTGATGTCGGTGATGGCGTCTCGGCCACCGCGGAAGAAGGCGGGAAAGCGGGTGCGGACGACGAACATCGTTCCCGCGCCGACGACCATGACGACGAAGCCGAGCGTGACGGCGATGCTGTACGCGGGCGCCACCGACGACAGGCCGAGAGCGACGACGGCGAGCAGACCGACGGAGTCGGTGCGCAAGCCCTTTCCCGACCTGGTGTCGGTATCGGTGTGCATGGACACGGGCGCTCCTTGGCTCACCGGTTTGTTAAATAGCTATTTAACAAAAGTGCCAGCTATGTGTCAATAGCTGCACGGCTATGCTCTAAATCTCGATGTAACGATTCGAGAGACGAAGGATGGGCAGTGGCACGGAAGAAGGACCAGGAGGCCCGGCGGCTCGCCCTTGGCGACGCAGTGCGCCGAGCCGTTCTGACCCGGGGACTGGAAGGCGTGCGCCTGCGCGACATCGCCGAGCAGGCGGGCGTCACCCCGGCAGCGGTCCTCTACTACGGCGACGTCGACGCCCTCACCTACGACACCTATCAACAGGCGATCGAGCGATTCAGCTCCGACCGCGAGCGCGTCGCAGAACAGTTTCCCGACGCCCGTGATCGTCTCCGGACCAGCATCGACCACGGAGTGGCCAGCGGACCCGACGACGAACTCGTCCGGCTGCTGTTCGAGTTCTGGCCGCGGTCCTTGCGCGATCCCAAGGCAGCAGTGCTGGACTCTTCGCTCCAGGAACGCCAGATCGCCGTTTACAGCGCGATTTTCGTCCTCGGCGAAGCGCAGGGCCACTTCACTCTGACCGACCCCCCGCGACTGCTCGCCGGCAACGTCGTTGCGATGGAGGACGGATACCAGATGGAAGTGCTGTCGGGCCGCCGCGGCCGCGACGAGGTGAAGGGGTGCCTGTACTCCTATGCCCGCGCCGTCACCGGCTGCGAGATCTAGGGCAGACGGCTGGCGGGTCCCTGTTGTCGCTCCGGCTGGATCAGTCGGAAGTGGGAATCGCTGCGCTGCAGATGCCGCCGCTCGTAGGTGCCCTCGATGTGCTTGCCGTCGACCGTGCCGGTGAGCATCAGCCGGTCGGGAACGTCCTGCCGAAAGTGCAGCACGATCGGCGGATCCGATTCGTACTTCTTGATCTCCAGACGGTCGCCGTGGATCTCGAACAGGTAGGCGGTGACATAGCCGGCCGGAACCTGGGTCACGAAGCTCGTGTAGTCGCCGACCCGGTCAGCAATCGCAACGTTGGTCCACGGTGCCGGTCCGGCGCAGCCAGCGCCTGCCGGAGCCCAGCGCCGGCCACAGCGCGACCGGCTCGGGAGTGTCGCGCTGGAACACCAATTGGGCCAGACTGCCCCAGTACGGCGAGGTGATCGCGATGGCGATGAACAACAGCTGGCCGGACACGAGCTTCACCGGGACGTCGTAGAACAGATTGAGCAGGAACACCTGGCCCATGGCGACGATCGCGATCAGTGCGCCAAGCAGCCACGTCCGCTGCCACAGCAGCAGGACGCCGGCAACGAATTCGACAAGCCCGGCGGCCACCGAGTATGGGTCCGAGGCGCCCATGAAACCCCACAACGTGTTCATCAGGCTCACGTCACCGACCATCTGGATCTGATAGCCGGGCAGCGCCATGTAGGCCATCTGCGTCGGAATGAGCTTGGCCAGCCCGTAAAGCAGCATCGAGATAGCCAGGCCGAACCGGGCGAACACCAGCAGCAATGCAGCGAGGCCGCGGTAGTTGGGCCTGCGCCGGTCCAACGCAGTCCACACCGCGGTGATCACCAGCGCCACCAGAATCCAACCCAAGTGGTAGCACCACTCCGCCATGGAATCAGCGCTGCCATTGACGTCCAGGTGCACGCCCTCACCGCGGGTGACGAAGCTGCCCAAATCGGCGAGCGCCTGCAGAAGTGGATACAGCACCAAGCTCAAGCCGAAGTTGCCGTACACCGACAGGAACAAGATCCCGCCACCGATGGTGAACAGCAGCCGAAACGCCAGCTTCTCCCTGCTGGTCCACGCGGGCTCCGAGAACTCGTCGGGGGCAGGAGGTGTCGGGGCGTCCGCGACGCCGGTCGTCGTGCTCACTCGATTGACGCTAGTGATGAATCAGTGCCGATGTACCCGGGGAAAACCTCCAACTTCGCGATGGCAACCTCCCCCGCGACTGGCCCTCCCCCAATGGTTTCTGACTGTGCGGTTTCGTACGCGGCGCGCCGCTTACGGCGTATCGCACCGCACACTCACCACGTCTTCGGGCATCCGCGGGAGACGAGCGCCGCACCTACGCGGTCGAGAAAGGACTGCGGGCTGTTGTACAGGATTCCACTGGTCAACCTTTCGTCGATCCAACCGAGCTTGGACAGTTTCGCCAACCTCGTGATGTCCCACGACCGCTGCTTGGGGTCGCTCCAATGGTGGGCGCCCTCGAAGTCCACCCCAACGAGGTAGTCCGGCCATCCCATGTCGATGCGAGCGAACGCGCGGTCGTGTTCGTCGTGCACCACGATCTGCGTCTGAACGGGTGGAAAGCCATTCTGCACCAATAGAAGTCGCGTCAGCGACTCGTACGGCGACTCCGCTCCTCCGTCAACCAGCGCAAGGGTCTCGCGCAACTGCCGCAACCCTCGGATTCCAGGATGCGCACGGCCGACGGCCTCTACGGCGTCGACCTTGAGGCCGGTCGTGTTCATCAGCGCGTCGATGCGTTGTACGCCGCCCTTCAGCGGCAACCTCCGACCCAGGTCGAAGGCAGTTCTCGCCGCCGTCGTGATCGGCACCGCACCGACGAACTGCGTCTCATCGGCAGCCAACACATCGGTGTGGACGATGATGCCCGGCGGCGGGCGCCGGTTGGCGTGGATGAGCTCGATCGGCGTCTCGCCTTCGATCCATTTCGCACCCAGAATCGCCGATGCGGCCAGACCGCCGACCACGCCGCGACGACCCGACCACAGCCACACCGCTCGGGCGCGATCCACCACGGATGGCTCGACGCCGCGCGGCGCCCACACGCCCGGGTACATCGCGAAGTGAAGCCTGCGCAATTCGCGGAAGGTCAGCGCTTCGGACTCCAGGGCCTCGGCCGCGCGGAAGGGCCATACGATCGCCTCCATTGCCGCACGGTCGCATCCGCGTCCGACGATTCAGATGCGACGCCATGCGTTCATCCACAGGCCCTCGGCGCCCTGAGTGTGCGGATGTATACGACCTCCCCGGCGTGTTGCGTATGAAACCGCACGGTCGCGAGCTGGTGGCACGCCGAGAGTCACCCCAACGGCACGAAAAAGCCCGGCCCCCAAGGGACCGGGCTTCTTCGTGTTGAAGCTGGGCTTTCCAGGAAGACCTAGAAGTCCATACCGCCCATGCCACCGGTCGGGTCGCCCGCGGGTGCGGACGCCTTCTCCGGCTTGTCGGCGACGACGGCCTCGGTGGTGAGGAACAGGGCCGCGATGGACGCCGCGTTCTGCAGCGCCGAGCGGGTGACCTTCACCGGGTCGGCAACGCCGGCCTTCAGCAGGTCCTCGTACACACCAGTGGCCGCGTTCAGGCCGCTGCCGGCGGGAAGGTTGGAAACCTTCTCGGCGACGACGCCCGGCTCGAGGCCAGCGTTGAAGGCGATCTGCTTCAGCGGAGCCGACAGCGCGACGCGCACGATGTTGGCACCCGTGGCCTCGTCACCCTCGAGCTTCAGCTCGTCGAGCGCGGGGGCCGACTGCAGCAGAGCCACGCCGCCACCGGCGACGATGCCCTCTTCGACGGCAGCCTTGGCGTTGCGGACCGCGTCTTCGATGCGGTGCTTGCGCTCCTTGAGCTCCACCTCTGTGGCAGCTCCGGCCTTGATCACCGCAACACCGCCGGCCAGCTTGGCCAGGCGCTCCTGCAGCTTCTCGCGGTCGTAGTCGGA
>JAOPVF010000086.1 GCA_025963195.1 Mycobacterium sp.
CCTGGCGAACGCGCCTTGATCCAGCACCCCGCCCGAGCATGGGACCGGGTGCGCCATCGTCTCGACGAGGCAGGCGTCGCGCTCCATCCCGGTCATCGCGCCGTGCTGCCCGACGGTTTCACCGGCGATGAGATCACCAGCGACCCGGTCGAGTGGAGCACCGGGCAGCCGTCGTCGTCAGCCGACGCCGTCATCTGGACGATCGGCCGGGTGCGGCCCAACACCGGATGGTTGCCCAAGGATCTACTCGACGAGCATGGGTTCGTCCGCGTCACCCCGGAGCTGCGAGTGCCCGATCACCCAGGCGTATTCGCGGTCGGAGACGTCGCCGCCACCGACCCGCTTCGAAGCTCTGCCCGCAACAGAGCCGACGGGCTGCTGGCGCACAACGTCCTCGCCGAATTCGAGGGCAAGCCGATGCGTTCGTATCGGCCACCGAAGCGGCGGTGGGGTTCAGTGATCGGCATCCAGCGGGATGGCCTCGAGGTGTTCACCCCGAACGGGCGTGCGGTGCGGTTTCCCGCGTGGTCGTTCGAACACGTCTTGATGCGCTGGATCGTGCGGCGGGGAATCTATCGCGGTGTGCGCGATGCCGAGCCTCGTGTGTGACGACCCTGGGTATTGTCGACCCATTGTCACTAGATGCGTCACCACATCCCCCCGAGCCGACGTCCATGGTCGGCTCCGGCCCTGACCCCGCTGCGCCGGGGCAGCCGTTGTCACTGCTGCTGGTCGAGGACGACCGGGGCGACGCCCTGCTGGTGGAAGAGCTGATCGCCGACGCCAACGCCGATATTCGCGTGGTGTGGGTCCGGTCGATGGCGGACGCCGAGCGCGAGATGGCGGACGTTCGCCCGGACTGCGTACTGCTCGACCTCAAGCTGCCGGACGCCAACGGGATCAGCGCATTGGACCGCATCGCCAAGCGGGCGGACAACGTGCCGGTCGTGGTGCTCACCGGATTCAACGACGAACGCTTCGGCGTCCAAGCGGTGGCATCCGGCGCCCAGGACTATCTGGTCAAGGGACGCGTCGAACCCGAGACGCTACGCCGCGCCCTGCTCTACGCGATCGAACGCAAGCGCGCTCAGGTCATCGCCGTCGAACTGCATGCGAGTCAGCTGACGGCCCAGGAGAACACGCGCCTCGCGCGGGGTCTGCAACCCACGCCCCTCCTGCTGGAGAATCCGGGTGTCGACATCGTCGCGCAGTACCGGCCCCGCCACCAGAACGCCACGCTCGGCGGCGACTTCTACGACTTCGTCCAGACTCCCGACCGGACGGTCCACGTCATGGTCGGCGACGTGGCAGGACACGGTCCCGACGCGGCCGCGCTTGGAGTGGCGTTGCGGATCGGCTGGCGAGCGCTCACCTTCGCCGGTCTTCGCGGCAACGAGCGAATGCGACAGCTCGAGCGGATACTTCTGGCCGAGAGCCCGGCCACCGGGATCTTCGCGACGGTGCTCAGCGTGGCTCTCGCACCCGACAGCCGGCGCTTCAACGCGGTCCGCGCCGGTCACCCAGGCATGTTGTGGCACGGGCCGACGACCGTCGAATGGCTGGAACCTCCTGCCGGGCCAGCCCTTGGCCTTGGCGGCACCGAATGGCCGCTCAGCGAGTTGGAGCTCCCCGAGGGGCACGGGCTGGTGCTGCTCACCGACGGCATGTTCGAGGGGCATTCCGGTGAGGGCAACGAGCGCCTCGGCGAAGCAGGGCTTCTCGACCTGGCGCGCTCCCTGACCGCGCTGCCCGGCCCTGAGTTCGTCACCGCCCTGATCGACGGAGCTGAGAAGCGTGCCGAGGCGCACGGCGGCCTCAGCGACGACATTGCGGTGGTGCGGGTGGAACGCACGGACGGATGACCAAGTCCCAGCGTCGGTTTCGGCTCACCGTGCAGGGCTGGCAGAACCTGGTGCTGGCCGCGATGGGCATCGTGGTGTTCGCGGGTGCGGTGACCGGGTCGGTATTGCTGAACCGGACCGACGAAGTGTCGCGCGAGCTGATCGACCACATTCAGCCGGCGCGAGTGGCCGCCTACCGGTTGCAGGCCGCCCTTGGCGATCAGGAGACCGCCACCCGTGGGTATGCGATCGCCGCCGACCGGCAGTTCCTCGAACCGTATTACGACGGACGACAAGCGGAGAAGGTCGCCGCCGACACCATCCGCGAACGCCTTGGCGACCGACGTGACCTGATCGCCGACGTGGACGCCATCCAGCGGGCTGCCGAGCGCTGGCGCAGCACCTACGCCGAGCCGCTCATCGCGAGCATCACGCCCGGTGCGCCTGGCGTGATCGACGGCACGACCGTCGACCGCGGCAAGACCGAGTTCGACGGTATGCGGTTGCTCTTCGAGCTGCAGAACCAGCACCTGACGACGGCGAGGCAGGACGCGATCGGCGATCTCGATCAGGCCCGCGCCTGGCGCGACCGGGTGTTGGTGGCCATGGTCGCCGCTTTCCTCGTGATGGCGATCGCGTTGGCGATCCTGGTGCGCAGCGCGATCACGCGCCCGTTGACTGCGCTTGCGGCGGCGTGCCGGCGGATCACCGAGGGGAACTTCGATGAGAAGATCGCCGCGCACGGCCCCAAGGACATTCGCCGCATCGCCCTCGACGTCGAGAACATGCGGCAGCGGATCGTGGCAGACCTCGTGGCATCGCAGGCGGCTCGTGAGCAGCTGGACGAACAGACGGTCGAACTGCGACGGTCCAACG
>JAOPVF010000108.1 GCA_025963195.1 Mycobacterium sp.
CAGTCGGCTCCTTCTGAGCGGCGCAACGTTGGTCGGCATCGTCCCCTTGAGCAATGCGGTGGACAGCGCCACCCAAACCACCGGCGATCACGACGGCTATGCCATCGTCATCCAGCTGAACGACTGATTCCAAGTCGGTCGGCCGGTCAGCCGATGTCGAGAAGCTCCTCGTGGAACCCGCCGTATCGGCGGTCCTCGTCGACGAGGTGTACCTCGAGGATCCAGTGACACTGCCTGCCAGAGCGGTCCTTTCGCCGCATCGGGTGCTTCGATCCCGGTGCGATGTAGGAGTCGATCTCCTCGCCGCGGATCTTCTCGTGCGGGAACTCGCCGACGAGGTGCCCGGCGATCACGCCGCCGAAGACCCACCCCTGTTGGTCGCTCGAGGTGACGACGTAGTCGAACAGTTCCTCGCCTGTGATGTCCGGTTGGCTGTGGAAGTAGTCGCGTCCCGAGTTCCACACCTCGGGAAGGGCATCACGTAGCGCAAGCTTGCGCGGATCGTCGCCGAGCACGAAGGTGCGCCCGAAGTCGGCTTCCCACTCTTCGAAGATCGGTCCCAAGTCGAGGAACAGGACGTCGTCGTCGGCGATGATGCGGTCGGGCGGGTTGTCGCGGGCTGTTTCCAGGGTGTTCTCACCCGCGCGCACGATGCGCTTGTGCCAGTGGCGCGTGACGCCGAACATGTCCTTCGCGATGTCACGGATCTCGTCAGACAGGGTGCGTTCGCTGATCCCGGCGCGCACCAGTCCCCGCGCCTCGACCTCGTCGAACAACTGCGAAGCCTTGACCTGGGCGTCCAACAGTCTGCTGACTCGAACGTCTTCTTCTACAACGATGTCCTCCACGGGATCGATGCTAGTTCGGGCCGATGGGGGTGAGCGAACGATATTCGGCGGTCGATAGGTTCGCCCTATCGACGCATTCCAGATCCCGAACACCAATCCCTGCACCCATCCCCCACGCGCACTACCGTCAAGGCATGCCCGCATTGGACAAGGAAGAAGCCGGTCAGATCGTCAACGAGGCCCGCCTGAAGGAGGGGCTGACGTGGAGGGAGCTGGCTGAACACATCGAAAAGCCGTTGGTGTGGACGGTTGCAGCCCTGCTCGGCAAGCACCCGGTGCCACGTGAGACCGCGCAAGCCGTCGCCGCGCAGCTGAACCTGGGCGACAACGTCATCGCCGCACTTCAGCGCCAGCCCTACCGGATCGCCGACGTCGACCTGGCGACGGACCCCACCGTCTATCGCTTCCACGAAGCGCTCGACGTGTACGGGCGAGCCCTGAAGGAACTGATCCACGAAGAGTTCGGCGACGGCATCATGAGCGCGATCAACTTCAACGTGGACTTCGCGAAACTCGAAGACCCACAGGGTGATCGGATCGTCGTCACCTTCAACGGCAAGTTCCTGCCCTACCAGTGGTGACGGGCCCCGAAAACCCGTTGCCCTCCGCCGACCAGCGGTGAAACACTGCCATCCGTGGGTGTCGAACGTCGAGCTGATGGCAGCGCTGGTGACGCGGACTATGGCCACATCGGCACGGACTATTCGAAGTACCGCCAGCCCGATCCAGCGATTGCCGCGCTGATCACCGAAGCGCTCGGCGGCGCGCAATCGGTGGTCAACCTTGGTGCCGGTGCCGGGTCGTACGAGCCGACGGACAGGCCAGTGACCCCGGTGGAGCCGAGTGCGACGATGCGCGGCCAACGCCCCGCCCACTTGCCGGACGCCGTGGACGCCTACGCAGAACATCTGCCGCTCGCCGACAAGGCATTTGACGCGGCGCTCGCGACCTTCACCGTTCACCAGTGGGCGGATCTCACGGCCGGGCTCGGCGAGGCACGGCGCGTCACCCGTGGACCCATCGTGGTACTGAGTTGTGACCCGACTGAGCTGGCCAAGTTCTGGCTCGACGACTATGCACCCGAAGTCCTCGTCACCGAAGCTCGTCGCTACCCGCCGATCGATCAATTGACGGCACTGCTGGGCGCCCGCAGCACCGTCACAGGCGTCCCGATTCCCCTGAACTGCAGCGATGGTTTCGGCGAGGCGTACTACGGTCGCCCCGAGGCCTTGCTTGACCCAGGGGCGCGAAAGGCCATGTCCGCCTGGAGTTTCGTCACCGCGGACGTCCATGCCCGGTTCGAGGCATCGCTGGGAGCCGACCTCGCATCAGGGGTCTGGGACGACACTCGTGGCCATCTTCGACGACAACCCACCTTCGACGGATCGCTCAAACTCATCGTCGGTCACCCCTGAGGACTGCCCGCGACGCCGGAGGTCACGTTTCGGACTCGTTCGCCGTAGCCGAAGCGTGACGGAACCGGGATCGAATTGCTAAGGCGCACTGGGATATCGAAACGCCGTCCAACCTCTACCATTCCAATTGACATTGGTGTAATTATCTAGGGATTGGGATCCATGCGTCAGGTTGCGCGGTGTGTTCTTGTCACTATCGGGGTCAGTGCCCTCGTGGCCGCAGGGCCTGCCAGCGCCAGCATGGCCGCGGCCAACCAGTCCCTTCGCGCCACCATCGCATCCGTGCTGCCCATGCCGAGCGAGGTCGTGGGTGTGGCACACCCCGTGGTGGTGACGTTCAACGCACCCGTCGCCGACAAGCAGTTGGCCGAGCGCGCCATCGACGTTGAATCGACGCCGGCGATGACCGGCAAGTACGAATGGCTCGGCGACGCCGTCGTGCAGTGGGTTCCCGACCGATACTGGCCGGCGCACACCACGGTGGCACTTTCGGTGGGCGGCATGTCCACCAGCCTGCAAACCGGCCCTGCCGTGGTCGGCGTCGCGAACATCTCCGAGCACACCTTCACCGTGACCGTCGACGGCGTCGACTCGGGACCGCCGTCCGCCCTACCCGCACCGCACCACCGACCCCACTGGGGCGAACCAGGCGTCTTCCCGGCCTCGATGGGCAGGCCGGAGTACCCGACACCCGTCGCCACCTACACCGTGCTGTCCAAGGACCGCGATGTAACCATGGATTCGAGCAGCGTCGGCATCCCGACAGATGCTCCCGACGGGTACCTGCTTACGGTCGACTACGCCGTCCGCATCACCAATCGTGGCCTCTTCGTGCATTCGGCTCCGTGGGCCATCAATTCACTCGGGTTCGACAACGTCAGCCACGGCTGCATCAGCCTCAGCCCCGAGGACGCGGAGTGGTACTTCAACACGGTCAACGTGGGCGACCCAGTGATTGTGCAGGAGAACAACATTGAGGTTCCTCGCACGGTGTCGGGCTTGAGCGCCCCCACACCTAGTGTCCCGATTCGTTAGTTCTTGGTTGCAGGTGCTGGCTGGGATTTGATCGCGTTCTCGAGTTGGCGGTCGGCGCAATTCATCGGCGATCAACACGTTCGCCCCACGCCGAACGCGCACGTACGGCGAAGAATCCGTCGGATCGTCGCCGTGGTCGCGCGTTCGGCGGACGGCTGCGTCTAGTTGGTCGCGTTTCCGTGTATCCGGCCCAGCCGCCGGCACACGCAGCTGCCCGAACGTCTGGTGCCAGTAGACCGCGATCGCCTTGTAGACCGAGCCCATGTACGTGTCTTTCGGGAGCACGAACCGACCGTCTAAGGGGCGGATGAAATTCGACGCGTCCAGGGTGACGCCGCGGTCGCCGCGGAAGATCGCTGTCACGCTGCGGCTCAAGCACACTCGCGGACCGAGCAACCAATGTCGAGCGCCACCGTGTGTCGACAGCATGGTCTTCAGACCGCCCTGTTGGCGGATCATGTTCGCCATGGCGTGACGTCCGGCGCTACCTCGACATCGGAGGAGGAACGAGCCTTAGCTCGGGCCTCTAACCGCAGGACCGGGCAGAAGCGGCTGACCGTCGGCAGGGGCGCCGGGTGCCGGCGGATCGATCGGGTCACCCTTGCCCCCGAAGCCACCTGCCATGTCGACGATCGGAGCACCAGCGGCCAACGGCCCAGCCGCCGCAGCGATGGGAGCACCGAGCGGCGGGACGATCGGCGGCACACCGAGCGGCGGGACGATCGGCGGCACACCCACTGGCGGCACGATCGGCGGCGGCGCCAACGGCACCACCGGCACCGGCCCTGGCAATGCCATGGGGATCCCGGACATGTCGGCCAGCGGAGCAGCGCATGGCGCCGCCGCTGGAGCACCAACCGTGCCTGCCGACGACGAAATGCACTCGTAGCCGCCGGTTGTCCATGCAGCGGCAGCGGCGTTCGCGCTGAGTCCCAGGGCGACCCCGAACAAGCCTGCGCCGGCAACAACTACTCCGATGCTCAATCGATCAAAGATCGCCATCGCCGTCGACTCCTTCGTTCGTGGTCAGACATTCCAAGTGGTGCAACAGGAAAGCTCGCCGCACCGCTGTCACGGTTCGACGATCGCGTTAATTATCAGCAGCCCAACGTCGATGAGGCACCACGCCGCACCGACTGTTTCCAAACGGAGACTCTCCTGATGCCATCTGTACGTCATGAGCGAACCGATGCCCCTAGGCTTCGGTGACGAGCCCGACTTCTTCTTAGAGGGTCGCGCTCTGAAACAGCCGACGGGAGTGAAACCAGTGCGCCGTGACCGTGCCGTCGCCGTATCGCAACGGTGTCGCGCTCCGGTCGCGCTCGCCACGGTGTTGTTGACGGTCGTCGGCTGTGCGGAGGCCACGGCACCAGTTCCGACGCCCGCCGCCTCCACCGCAGTGACGGTGGCCGCCAACGGGCGGATGAACGCGTCCATGTTGGACGAGCCGACGGTTCCGACCGCGGGAAACGCCCCCGCAGGCGCGCAACCGCGGCTGGCGGCTGACCCGGTGCAGCTGGCCGACGATCTGGTTGCCGACGAGCAAGTTCTGCGTGACCCGTCGACGCCGGAGGCCGCGCTGGGGGCGGCGGCACGCCGACAGCAGGCGGCCTACCGCGCGATCGGGCGCCACTCGGAATGGGACGCGGTGACGCGCGGGCGAATCCCGCCGTCGCTGATCCAGGTCTACGACCTCAACGTCGACGCCCGCAGACAGCTCACCGCGATGGCCCAGGTCAAGGACACGCTCCCGGCATGGCGCATCAAGGCACCCGTTCCCGCCGATGAGCTGCTCGGTGAGTACCGCGAGTCCGAGGCGGCGTCCGGTGTCGGCTGGAACTACCTGGCGGCGATCAACTTGATCGAGACCCACTTCGGGAGCATCGATGGTGTCAGCACCGCAGGTGCGCAGGGTCCGATGCAGTTCATGCCGTCCACGTTCGCCGGTTACGGGGCGGGCGGCGACGTCAACTCACCCCACGACAGCATCATGGCGGCAGGCCGCTACCTGGCCGCCAATGGCTTCGCCGACGATCGTGATCACGCCATCTACCGTTACAACCACGCCAACGAATACGTACAGGCGGTCAACGACTACGCAGCGATCCTTGCCGCCGATCCTGCAGCGTTCGCGGGCTACCACCGCTGGGACGTCTACTACTACACGACCGCCGGCGACGTGCTGCTCCCCATTGGTTACTCCGCGACGTCACGGATTCCCGTGGGTGACTATCTGGCCACCCACGCGCAGTAGGCCGTACGTTGCAGCCACGCCTAACGTTCCAGCAACAGGTGCCAGCTAACTTCGTACTCTCGGCTAGCGCGGAAACGAGCTGCCCCAGAACGAATTGCAACACAGGACGATGACCGACGACTCCAGACCTCACCCGAGCGCGCCCAGGACGATCGTCTTCGCGCTCTACAACAAAGTGACGTTGCTGGACGTGGCAGCGCCGCTGGAGGTCTTCGCCCGCGCCAACGACTTCGGCGCCCAGTACGAGGTGCTGCTGGCCTCACCGACCGGTGAAGCCGTTGCGACGACGAGTTTCACGAAACTCAACGTGGACATGTCCCTCGCCGAGGTGCCCGACTCGATTGACACGTTGATCGTGCCAGGTGGTGTTCCTGCCGACTTCACCTTCACCCCGGGCGAACACGACATTCCAGAAGAGCGGACACCCGATGCCGCAGCGGAGGCGCTGCAGATGGTGCGCGAACTCTCCCCGCGAGCGCGCAAGGTGGCGTCCGTGTGCACCGGGGCGTTCGTCCTCGCGGCCCTCGGACTATTGGACGGTCGGCGTGCGACGACGCATTGGGCTCATTGCCAGACGATGTCTCGCATTTATCCAAAGGTGCTGGTCGATCCGGACTCACTCTTCGTACGGGACGGTCGATACATTACCGGCGCGGGCATCAGCGCCGGCGTCGATCTGGCGCTCGCGCTGGTGGAAAGTGACTACGGCCCGAGCGTGGCGCGTCGCGTGGCGCGCTGGCTGGTCGTCTTCCTGCAACGCCCCGGCGGGCAAGCGCAGTTCAGCGTCTGGGCTGAATCGGCCCTCCCGGCGACGGGCGGTCTCCGCGAGATCGTGGACTCCGTCATCTCCAATCCCGGCGGCGACCACTCCATCGTGGTGATGGCAGCGCGCGCAGCGGTCAGCGAGCGACACCTGGTACGCATGTTTCGGGATCAAGTCGGGATGACACCGGCAAGGTTCGTCGAACAAGCCCGACTGGAGGCCGCCAAGGTTCTCCTCGCAACGGGCGACCAAAGCCAGGAAGTCGTTGCGCGACGAGCCGGGTTCGGGACCCCGGACACCATGCGACGCACCTTTCGCCGCAATCTTGGCGTCTCCCCTGGCACGTATCGAAATCGGTTCCGCACCACGGGAATCGACCTTGGCTCTAGCTAGCTCTGGACACGGGCGGTCGCCAGACAGTCGCGAACCCTGGCACCGTAACGCAGGCCGCTGCGCCGCGCCGCCGCGTGGAAGGACTCCCCCGCCAGGACCAGGCCCACGGCGTTCTCCAACCGAACGTCGTGGACGTACTGCCGCAGCGTCACGCCGACCTGCGCCTTGAACAGTCTGGAGAGGTGCCTAGGGCTGATGCCGACTTGGGCCGCAACGCGTTCCAGCTCGTAATGCCCCGCCGGTTCGGCGTTGACCGTTGCCAGTAGGCGGTCGAGTTCGGGATGTCTGGGTCGCGGTGTCCTGGCGGCGACGGAGATCTGCGGATGTCCTTCCATCCGCCTGCTCAGCACGACCATGTCCTTCGCGATCTCCTGGGCGACGTCGGCTCCGTAATCGTCGCTGACGAGAGCCAGAGCGAGATCGATCCCGGCCGCGCCCCCTGCGGATGTCCAGACGGTGCCGTCGCGGACGAACACGGAGTCACGGTCGAGGACGGTCGATGGGTGGCGCGCGGCGAACGCTTCCAGATAGCGCCAATGGGTGGTGGCGCGTTGACCGTCGAGTAGACCCGCTGCGGCCAAGGCGAATGACCCGGCGCAGACGCCGGCGACCCGTCGGGCACGCTCGGCATGGAGGCGGACCACCTGCTCCAGGTGACGGGGAACGCCGCCGGCAACCAGGCACTCACCGCCAGGCACCAGCAGGGTATCGATCTCCCCGACGAGTGCTGATGCGGGCGTTGCGTCGAGAGTGAGCCCCGAGCTGCACCGTACGGAGGTGGCGTCCGCAGTCGAGTACAGGCCGACGGAGTAGCCGCAACCCTGTGTCCTCGCGACGTCGAACACTTCCAATGGTCCGGTGACGTCGAGTGTGCGGACGCCGTCGAACACCAGCATCGCAATGCGGCGTGGTCCGTTCGCGGCCGTATAGCTCATCTGGCTAGCGTGCTGCGCAGCGGGCACGCGGCGCGCAACGATGTCCGGATCTGCGCGATACGTGTCCGTCCCGGTCGGCCTGCAGACTCCCGATCTACACGAGCTGTGGGATGGCCTGCGATCCAGCCGTGTTCGGGGTGCCGACGAAGCGCTCCAGCAGCCAGCCGAAGATCAGTCCGATGCCGGCCCAGACCAGGAGCTGGTTGAGGATCGAGTACCAGCGGAACTTCCACAACACGTCGGG
>JAOPVF010000109.1 GCA_025963195.1 Mycobacterium sp.
GACGCCGTTCATCTTGACCTTGGCATCGGGGTTCATCACGAGGCCGGCGCGATCCGCGATCACCGTGACGGGCACGGTCTTGGTGAACTCGCCCCGGAACAGGGCGACCGCCAATGCGAGGATCAACACGATGGCCGCCACCAGGCCGAAACCCGCCAGTGGCCGTGCGTAGGTGCTCACTCCGAAGTGGCGTCCCGACGACGCCGCCAACGGCGTTGCCGCGCTGGCGGTCTCGGATCTCTCGGCCGGGCCGGGACCGAAGTTCCTCGTCACGTCTTCTCCCTAACCTGAAAGGTTGAAGTTGCCATTGGCGCCGTAGATCGACAGCGACACCAGCAGTGTCACCGAGACCACGACGACCAGTGAGGTCCGCACGGCGTTGCCCACCGCAGCGCCGACACCCGATGGGCCACCCGTCGCGAAGTAGCCGAAGTAGGTGTGGATCAACAGGACTGCCAACGCCATCAGCACCGCTTGTAGGAACGACCACAGCAGGTCGATCGGGTTGTGGAAGGTGTTGAAGTAGTGGTCGTCCAGTCCAGCGGACTGGCCGAACAACACCACGGTGGTGAACTGCGAGGCGAGGAACGACAGGATCACCGCGATCGCGTACAGCGGGGTGATCGCGATCATGCCCGCCACGATGCGCGTACTCACCAGGTACTCGATCGGGCGGATCGCCATGGACTCGAGGGCGTCGATCTCCTCGTTGATCCGCATCGCCCCCAGTTGCGCGGTCACCCCGGCACCGAACGTGGCCGCCAACCCGATGCCCGCCACCACTGGGGCGGCGACGCGCACGTTGATGAACGCGGCCAGGAAGCCGGTGAGCGCCTCGATGCCGATGTTGCCCAGTGAGCTGTACCCCTGGATCGCCAGTACGCCGCCGGTGGCCAGGGTGAGGAATCCGACGATCACCACGGTGCCGCCAATCATCGCCAACGTGCCTGCGCCCATCGAGATCTCGGCGATCAGCCGGATGACCTCCGTGCGGAAGTGGATCATCGCGTGCGGCACCCCGCCCAAGGCGCGACCGTAGAACAACATGTGATCACCGATGCGGGACAACACCCCGACCGGTTTGCCGAACTGTCGGGTGAACCGCGGGTAGGTACCCCGCAACGTCGCCAATGTGCCCATGGCGCCTAGCCCGTCGTCAATCTGATGCCGATGGCGGTGACGACGACGTTGATCACGAACAGCGCCATGAACGCATAGACCACGGTCTCGTTGACGGCGTTGCCCACCGACTTGGCCCCACCGCCGCTGATCGTCAGCCCCCGATAGCAGGCCACCAGGCCGGCGATCAGCCCGAACAGGGCGGCCTTCACACACGAGATGATCACCTCGGGCACCCCCGTCAACAAGGTGATCCCTGCGGCGAACGCGCCAGGGTTGACGTCCTGCACGAACACCGAGAAGACATAACCACCCAGGATCCCGATGATCACCACCAGCGAGTTGAGCAGCAGCGCGACCAGGCCCGAGGCAAGCATCCGTGGGGTGACCAGGCGCTGCACCGGGTTGATGCCGAGCACCTCCATGGCGTCGATCTCCTCCCGGATGGTGCGCGAGCCGAGGTCGGCGCACATCGCCGTCGCGCCCGCGCCCGCCACGATCAGCACGGTCACCATCGGGCCGACCTGGGTGACCGCGCCGAACGCCGCACCTGCACCGGACAGGTCCGCCGCCCCCAATTCCCGAAGCAGGATGTTGAGCGTGAACGACACCAAGACGGTGAACGGGATCGCCACCAGCAGCGTCGGCATCAACGACACCCGCGCCACGAACCACGACTGCTCCAGGAACTCCCGCCATTGAAAGGGCCGAACGAACACGAATCTCAGCGCGTCCAGTCCCATGGAGAACAGGCCGCCGACAGCGCCCATCGCTCCCGCCACGCCGTTGGGTAGCGCGATCCCCGTGGACCAGCGCTCCGGGCCCTTGACTGCCATTGGTTCAGGGTCCTTCCAGGATGGTCACGGCCGACACAGAATGCTGGACCAAACGATGTTGTACGCCAGAGTGATTCAGGTCCGTCTCCCGTCTCGAGGGGCCGAACGCGTCGCGGTCGGGGCTTCCGGCAACATCATTCGAGACCGAGCGGGACGCGTATCCGCATACCCGCCCCGCGCGATCGTCGACGTCGCCGGCATCCGCACTCCTACGTCATCGTGGAAATTATATTCTCATTTTGGAGAAGCATACATATGCAAGGCGAGAACACAAGGAAGGGTAGATGACCTAGTCATGCGAGCTTAGCGTGCTGCGGCACGTTGCGATCGTGGCAGCTCCGACGAACCAGGCTCGGGCAGCGCCGTCGAATCTAGTGCCTATGTTCTCCCTGATGAGAACGTCGTTATCGTAGCGAGGAGAATCGCGAAGACCCCTTGTGACCCGCGCCGATCACGCGGCTGGGGCGGCTCGCTCGACGGCTGACCCCGCGGGTGAGTCAGAGGCCGAGCGACTTGGCGATGATCACCTTCATGACCTCGCTGGTCCCGGCGTAGATGCGCGCCACTCTGGCGTCCGTGTAGAGCCTGGCGATCGGGTACTCCATCATGTAGCCGTAGCCACCGAAGAGCTGCAGGCAGCGGTCGATCACACGCTGCTGCATCTCCGTGCAGAACAACTTCACCCGTGCGGCGTCGGCGGGCGAGAGCTCACCATCGACGTGCAGGGTGACCGCCCGATCAAGCATCGCCTGGGCCGCCTCGACCTCCGTCGAGCACGCGGCCAGTTCGAACTTGGTGTTCTGGAAAGACGAGACGGGCGTGCCGAATGCCTTGCGGCCCTTGGTGTGCTCGATGGCAGCGGCGATCGCCGACCGTGACTGAGACACCGACCCGACGGCCACGGTGAGGCGCTCCTGTGGCAGGTTGTGGCCAAGGTAGCCGAACGCCTCGCCCTCCTCGCCGAGCATGTTGGCTGCCGGCACTCGCACGTCGACGAACGACAATTCAGCGGTGTCCTGCACCTTGCAACCCATCTTCTCCAGCTCGCGACCGCGGGTGAAGCCCGCCATGCCGTCCTCGACGACGAACAGCGTGAGTCCCTTGCGCCGGTTGTCGGCATCGGTGGCCGTGCGGGCGACCACGATCACCAGGTCGGCCTGCATCCCGCCGGTGATGAAGGTCTTGGACCCGTTGATGATGAAGTCGTCGCCGTCGCGCACCGCGGTCGTCCGCATGCCAGCCAGGTCCGAACCGGTCCCTGGCTCGGTCATCGCGATGGCCGTGAGCAGCGTGCCTGCGGCCAGGCCAGGGAACCAGCGCTGGCGCTGTTCAGCATTCGCGTAGTGCAGGAAGTACGGCAGGATAACCTCAAGCTGAGTACGGACCGTGGACAACGTGACCAGCGCCCGCGCCGCCTCTTCTTGCATGACCACGTTGTAGCGGTAGTCGGGCGTGCCGCCGCCGCCGTACTCCTCGGGGATCGCCACGCCGAGCATGCCGAGCTCGCCCATCTGCTTGAACACTTCGCGGGGCATCCGCCCGCCCTTCTCCCACTCGGGATAGTGCGGAACCACCTCCTTGTCGACGAAGTCGCGGGCGAGCTCGCGGAACGCCTCGTGGTCCTCAGTGAACAGATCCCGGCGCATGGCGCCCCCTTTCGAAAGCCTTGTACGCGCTTACTAGTTCACCAGCTCGACGAGGGTGGCGTTGGCGGTGCCGCCACCCTCGCACATGGTCTGCAAGCCGTAGCGAATTCCGTTGTCGCGCATGTGGTGAATCATCCGGGTCATCAGCACCGCGCCAGAAGCGCCGAGTGGATGGCCGAGCGCGATCGCCCCGCCCAGCGGGTTGAGCATGGCTTCGTCGGCGCCGGTCTCGGCCAGCCAGGCCAACGGCACTGGCGCGAACGCTTCGTTGACCTCGAACACGCCAACCTCGTCGATGCGCACTCCTGCCTTGTGCAACACCTTTTCGGTGGCGGGGATGGGGCCGGTGAGCATGAGCACGGGGTCGGCACCAGTGACCGCGCCTGCGCGGTAGCGGACCAGCGGCGTCAGGCCCAGTTGGATCGCGTTCTCGGCCGTCATCACCAAGAGTGCGGCAGCACAGTCGGAGATCTGTGACGAGTTGCCTGCGTGGATGACGCCGTCCTCGGTGAAGGCGGGCTTGAGCCCGGCGAGTTTCTCGACTGTGGTGCCCCGACGGATGCCCTCGTCGGCCGTCACGACGTCACCGTCGGTGAATACCGGAACGATCTGGTCGATGAAGGCACCCGCGTCCTGCGCGGCCGCAGCCCGTTCGTGCGACTGCGCGGAGTACTCGTCGAGACGGGTCCGGGATAGGTTCCACTTCTTGGCGATCATCTCAGCCGAGATGCCCTGGTTGAATGCGAAATCATCATACCGGGCAAGGACTTTCGGTCCGTACGGCATACCGGTGGTGCGTGCCGCGCCGAGCGGTACCCGGCTCATCACCTCCACGCCACCCGCGACGACGATGTCCTGCTGACCGGACATCACCCCCTGCACGGCAAAGTCCAGCGCCTGCTGGCTCGATCCGCACGCCCGGTTGATCGTGGTGCCGGGAATGTGTTCGGGCCAGCCCGCGGCGAGCACCGCCCAGCGGCCGATGTTGCTCGACTGGTCGCCGACCTGCGAGACGCAGCCCCACACCACGTCGTCGATCACGTCGAGATCGATGCCAGTGCGTTCGGCGAGTTCGGAGAGGACCACGGCGGACAGGTCGGCAGCGTGTTGATCGGACAGGCCGCCGTTGCGCTTGCCGACGGGGGTTCGCACTGCTCCGACGATGACGGTTTCACGCATGATCTCGCTCCCATCTGGTGCTGTCCCCCGAGTCTGCCGTGGCGACTTCAGCCGGCTGTGCGCGGCCCTGGGTTGGCCGCCTGATCACCGCCAACGGCCTTCAGCAGCTCCTCGGCGAGCCCAGCACGTGGGAGAGGGGACCCGACCCTTTCGACCGAGAAGTGTGTAACGAGCCATTTCTCGCAGGTCTTCTGTAATGACGAAACGGAGAATAGTATTCTCGTCATGAGAAAGTTTCAATCTCAGACGCGATGGCTGCGAGGGGGTCTACGACGGCAATGCCCAGGCGTCCTCCGGTACAGTTCATCCATGTTCTTCCCAATCGGCCTGCATCCGAGCAGCTGGTGAGCAGCCCCAGCGAAGAGCCCGCATGGAAGCAGCGTGCGGTCGAACGGTCGATCAAGACGGCGAAACTACGTGCCGCGCAACGGGTGCAACGGTTCCTCGACGCGGCCCAGGC
>JAOPVF010000158.1 GCA_025963195.1 Mycobacterium sp.
CGCGCGCGCGTGGCGTACTGGGTGTAACGCGGCTCGAACGGCGGGGATGGATCAGTATTCCCAGGCACTTCCAAGGAAGCTGGTGCGTTGTGCGCATATGAGCATTCCGCCATACGAGCCACCGAAGTCTCCGTCGTCGTCGCCTGGAGTTGGGAACACACTGCTGTGTCCCAAGTGCGCGGGGATCATGAAGACCTACGAGCGGGGCGGCATCCACCTCGAACAGTGCGATACGTGCCGCGGGATCTTCCTCGACTTCGGCGAGCTCGAGTCCCTCACTCAGCTGGAGAACCGGTTCGTGCAGTCGGCGCCGCCCGTTCAGCAGGGCTACGGTCAACAGGGCTACGGCCAGCAGGGTTACGGATACGGCCCCGACTGGGGACACCGCGGCAACAAGCACTACCGCAAACAGGGCTTCGGCAGGCTGTTCTTCTCCAGCTAAGAGTCGACCCGTGGCAGGCCACACGGCTTGGGGTCGGTCTTACCGGTGAGTTTCGTTGGCCGCCGGAGTCGGTCTACACGTACCCAACGGAATCGCCGCCTGACCGGAGGACCTGTGACCAGAACCAATCTCTCGATGTCGATCTCTGCCGACGGCTACGTCGCGGGACCCGACCAGTGCGAGGAGCACCCGCTCGGTGTCGGCGGCATAGCGCTTCACGACTGGCACCTCGGCCCCGCCAAGGACCATCCGGCGAATCGGCAAGTGATCGCCGACATGATGGACGGCAAGGGCGCAACGATCATGGGCCGCAATATGTTCGGCCCCGTTCGCGGCGAATGGGGCGACTCCGATTGGAGGGGGTGGTGGGGTGACGAACCGCCGTACCATTGTCCGGTCTTCGTGCTGACCCACCACGCGCACGACCCGATCGAGATGCAGGGCGGGACCACCTTTCACTTCGTCACCGACGGGGTCGAATCCGCATATGCCCAAGCCAAGGCGGCTGCAGGTGATCGGCCCATCTCCATCGCGGGGGGAGCCTCTTGCGCCCGACAGGCGATCAAGGCTGGGCTCGTCGACGAGATCGACCTCCAAGTGAACCCGGTCATTCTCGGATCCGGTGAGCGGCTACTCGACGGCTTCGAGGCGGGCAAGCCAACACTCGAACTCGTCCGGGTGCTCGATGCACCAGGCGTGGCCCACCTGCGCTACCGCGTCATCCGGTGACGGTTACCGGTGGCGGCGCACCGGACCGGCCCAGATCAGATGGCTTGCGGTAGGCGATTGGCTGCGGCGGTAGGTGACCGGGATCGTCAGTGGCCCATCCGGATTCGCAGAGACGCTGCGTGAGGGCGAGGGACCTGGCGGAGGCTGCCGTCGCGGCGCGGTGGCATTGCGGTCGTATAGTGCGCGGCTCTCGGCATCACGTAGCAGGTGGTATGCGGCGATGAGCTGCTCCAGCTGAGTGTCGCCGACCGCTCCGCCCGCACGGGCGTGACGTGTGTCGGGATGAAGGTCCCGCACCTTGACCCGAAACGCGTGGTTGATTTCTGCCGGGGTCGCGACGCGAGTGACCCCCAGCACGGCGTAGGGATCGTGATCTTCGGTCATGGCAACCCGATTCGACGGCAACCCGATTCGACGAGGTGAAGGGACGGAAGGGCTGCCCCGGGTGCGACCAGATGCCTCGCCGCCGGTAGGCGATTACCAGCGGCGAGGCCCCGGCCGTGCAGTGACGTCGCACGCGGTCCGCGTCAGAGGCGCCACTGTCGGTGGCGGTGCGCACGCAAGTCCACGTCGCGCGTGCTGCGTTTGGCGCGGTTGCACGGTGATTGGGCGGGTGCGGGCGACGTGCGGGTCACTGCCCACTCTTGGTCATCGTTTCAGGGCATCACCTCCCCTTGCTCAATGCTGCTCGGCGAGCGCCGCGGAGGCGATCGCTGTGTGGGAAAGACTCGCCGCTGCGGTCCACCTCTGTGCGGCCACCCCACCCGCCGTCTCGGCGGCGACAACCGCGACGGTTCGAGGATCGCGGTCGACGTGGCGACCGTGACGACGCAGGTCCGGGCGGCGGGCATCTCGCAGCAGGCGTCGCGGCGGGCCTGCTCACGCGGGGCAGTGTCGTGGCGCAGGCGCATCCATTCGGCGCGCACGATCGCCTCCGCATTCTCGATCACGGCCTCCGCGATCACGGTCTCGGTCAGCGCGTCCGTGATCATCTTGCTCACCTCCTCGACGGAATGCTCGCCGCCGCCCGGTCCTAGGGGTTAGGCGTTGATGGCTTCCTTTTCGTGGCTGTTGTCGATCTTTTCGGGACTGTTGGTGATCGTGATGCGCCGCGGTTTGGCCTTCTCCGCGACCGGAATGCTCAGCCGCAGCACCCCGTCGTGGTAACTGGCTTGGATCTGGTCGGTGTCGAGGGTGTCACCAAGGAACAGTTGGCGACTGAACACCCCGCGCGGACGTTCCGCGGACACCATCTCCCGGTCCTGACGCAGGCCGGGCCGCTCAGCGTGCACGGTCAGCACGTTTCGTTCGACGTCCAGATTCACCGAATCGGCATTCACCCCTGGCAGGTCGAACTCGACGATGAACGCATCTCCTTCGCGCCAGGCATCCATCGGCATGATCGCCGGCCGCGCCGCGGTGCCCAGCACCTGCTGCGCCCAGCGGTCGACATCACGGAACGGATCGGTGCGCATCAACATCATCTCCACCTCCTGTATCTGAAAGCAGATCATCTCTGTGATCTGACATAGATTTAGTTATAGCACCGGTGCCAGATTTGGGCAACAATGGAGAAGAAGAAATTTGCGAACAGATGGGATGTGGTTGGTGAGCGAGGACTCGGTGGATCGATCCGGCCGCGGGGTGTACGGCATCTCAGTCGCCGCGGAGCTGTCCGGCATCGGCGAGCAGTCCCTGCGGCTCTACGAGCAGCGCAGGTTGATCACCCCCGCCCGCACCGCCGGCGGCACCCGCCGCTACAGCGACGACGACCTGGTACGCCTGCAGCGCATCACCGAGCTGCTGGCCGCCGGGGTGAACGTGGCAGGCATCGGCCAGATCCTGGACCTGCAAGACCGCAACACCCAACTGGAATCCGACAACACCGCCCTGAAATCCGACAATGTACGACTGGCTTCGGCTCACCGCCGAACCGGAGCACCACAGAAGGACCACGCCAGAGAGGGGAACGATCACGTGGCGCACCCCACCGAGGACGACGTGCGGCGCTAACGCATCCACTTGCAGGCGGCGAACAATGAGTCGTCGTCGGGGTGATTGGCAGCCGCGGCGACGACGGCAGCGCGGGCGAACGGTTCAAGCACCGGCCACGGATCGCCGGGTGGCAATCCGGGACCACCGCCACCGCGGTAGCCATCGATGAACGCGTGCCACGCGGCGTCGGGCAGCAGGCCTGCCGCCCAGAACCCCGCGGGTCGGGCGAGGTCGGCCGCGGGATCACCGACGCCGAGGTCATCGACGTCGATCAGCACCAAGGCGCCGGAGTGGCGGCCCAGCTGGCCGAGGTGAAAGTCGCCGTGCACCAAGGTGACTGGCCGCACGGAGACCGGTGCGGGCAGGCCCGCAGCTGCTCTGCGGATCACGTCGGCCCTGGGCCCGTCGCCGAGCCGGGCCAGCGCCCTGGCCACACGCGCCGGTCCGCCGTGCGGCAGGACGAGGTCGCCGACCGGCTCGGCGTGCAGTCGCGCCAGCACTCGGCCCGCGTCAGCCCACGGCACGGCCCCTGGTTCAGGCGCCACGACCTCGACCTTGGGCCAGCGGGTCTGCCACTGCTCGCCGACGGCTTCTGGCTCGATGTTCAGCGGGGACAGAAAGCAGTCCGACCGGGCCGCGACCCGTAGGCGTCGTCTCAGTGCCTGCGGGTCGGTGCCCGGTCGGTGCAGCTTGGTGACGACGCCACCGCCGACGTTGACGGTGGCGCCGGACGGGGTGGTCAGCGCCTCGGCGCCGGCACCCGTGCTGCGACGTTGATCCGGTTCCACGCATTGATGGTGACGGCCATCGCGATCACCTGTCCCAGTTCCCGCTCGGAGAACGCCGCCGCGGCGCGGGCGTACACGTCGTCGGGGACGTGACCGTGGTGCAGTTCGGTGATCGCCTCGGTGAGTTCCAGCGCGGCCTGCTCCCGCTCGGTGAACAGGTCGCCGGCCTCCTGCCAAGCGGCGATGAGAGCAAGGCGCTGTTCGGTCTCGCCCTGCTTGCGCGCATCGGCGGTGTGCATGTCGAGGCAGAACGCGCAGTGGTTGATCTGCGATGCCCGGATCTTGATCAGCTCGCCGATGGTGGGATCGACGTCCTTGGCGGCCGCGGTGCTCAGGCTCATCATCGCGTCGTAGAGGCCGGGCGAGACCTTGTAGATGTTGAGGCGGGGGGTTGCGGTCCTGGTTTCCAACGTCTGCGTCATGGTCACAACGCTAGCCAACGAAGCACCGCGTCCATGGTTCAATTCGATGGTGGTTTCATGGGCCAATCCTGAGAGTCGCGATCTACACCTGAACCTCGGGGAGGCGATTCGCCCCGGCACGCGGGGTGCTAGAGAACTACTGGTCAATGCCCTGCGCGACGCCGTGCGGTCGGGGCAGCTCGCGACGGGAACGATGCTGCCGCCGTCGCGCTCATTGGCCGGGGACCTCGGATTGGCCCGCAACACGGTCTCGGAGGCGTACGCCGACTTGGTCGCCGAGGGCTGGCTGGCGGCGCGTCAGGGGACGGGCACCTGGGTGGTCAACACACGTGACGTCGTGTCCCCGCACCGCCCGCGCGGCACCCCTGGCCAGCCGACGCACAACCTGATGCCCGGTTCCCCGGACGTCGCGGCGTTCCCACGAGCGGCGTGGCTGACCTCGGCGCGCAGGGCCCTGATGTCAGCGCCGAACGAGGCGTTGCGCACCGGCGACCCGCGAGGTCGGCCCGAACTCCGGGAGACGCTGGCCGAATACCTCGGCCGCGTAAGGGGTGTGCGCGTCTCGCCGGACAACCTCGTCATCTGCGCGGGCACCCGCAACGCCGTGGAACTGCTGGCTCGGGCGTTCTCCCACGAGGGGCCCATCGCGGTGGAGGCCTACGGCCTCTTCATCTTTCGTGAGGCCATCGCGGCAATGGGGGTAGCGACGACGCCGATCGGTTTCGACGAGGACGGCGCCAGGGTCGACGAGCTCGACGCCACCGACGCGGCCGCCGCGCTGCTCACCCCTGCCCACTTCTTTCCCCACGGCGTGCCACTGCACCCGGCCCGGCGCACCGCGGTGATCGACTGGGCAAGGCGCACAGGCCGATACGTCCTCGAGGACGACTACGACGGTGAGTTCCGCTACGACCGCCAGCCGGTCGGCGCGGTGCAGGGCCTCGATCCGCAGCGCGTGGCCTATCTGGGGTCGGCGAGCAAGAGCCTGTCTCCCGTCCTACGGCTCGGCTGGATGGCGCTGCCCGACGACCTCGTCGAACCCGTCATCGCCGCCGCCGGTGGCCAGCAGCACTACGTCAACGCCATCGACCAGCTCACCATGGCCGACTTCATCACCAGCGGCCAGTACGACAAGCACATTCGCAGAATGCGCAACAGCTACCGAAGGCGCCGCGACACCTTGGTGCGTCGGCTCGAAGAGTTCGACGTCGTGATCAGCGGCCTGTCAGCCGGCCTGCACCTGCTGTTGCTGCTGCCCGACGACACCGAACCCGAGGTACTGCGCCGCGCTGGCGAAGCGGGCATCGCCCTATCGGGATTGCTGGGGCTGCGCCATCCACTGGCGGGTTCGGACGTCCCCGCCGCCGACGGACTGGTGGTCAACTTCGGGGCGCCGGCCAACCACGCGTTCGCCGCTGCGGTGGACGCGTTGGGCAGCGTCCTCGACGCCAGTGTCAGACGGCGGCAGGCTTCGCCGTGACCTCATCGGCTGCTGCCGGGACCGCAGTGGCCGTCGCCCCGCGTGCGGTGACGAGGGCGGGCCGCTCGACCAGCGAAACATCCACCCGCGCACCAGGAGCCAGCACCGTTGCGTCACGACCGGGAACGTCGGCCTGGATCTCCAGGCCGTTCAGCTCGACGTGCAAGCGGGCGGTGGCACCGCGGAACGAGGATCGGGTGACCAGGCCTGCACCGTCCGGCGCGGCCCGCAACTGAACCGCTTCCGGGCGGATGAGAACGTCGTGGGCGGTGGCGGCAGGCACGTCGCCGTCGATCGGCAGGTGCTGTCCCAGGACGGCAACCCGGTCACCCTCGACGACGCCAGGCAGGTGGTTCATCGAGCCGATGAACTCCGCGACGAAGGGAGTTGCCGGCCGCTCGTAGATGCGGTCGGGGGTCCCCACCTGTTCGACGCGCCCCGCCCGCAGAACGGCAACGCGGTCGGCCATCGACAGCGCCTCCTCCTGGTCGTGCGTGACGAACAGCGTCGTGACGCCGAGTTCGATCTGCAACCGGCGGATCTCTTCACGCAGGCTCACCCGCACCTTGGCGTCGAGGGCCGACAGTGGTTCGTCGAGCAGGAGCACGCTTGGCTCCATGGCGAGCGCACGGGCGAGGGCGACGCGTTGCTGCTGGCCGCCCGACATCTGATGCGGGTAGCGATCGCCGACCATGGGCAGGCCGACGAGGTCGAGAAGCTCGCCGGCGCGGGCATGCCGTTTGGCGGCAGCCACTTTGCGCATGCGCATGCCGAAGGCGACGTTGTCACGGGCGGAGAGGTGCGGGAAGAGGCTGTAGGCCTGGAACACCATGCCGGCATCGCGCTTGTTGGCGGGCACCTTCGTGATGTCCTTGTCGTTGACGATGACGGCACCGCTGTCGGGACGTTCGAAGCCGGCCACGCAGCGCAGCGCCGTGGTCTTGCCGCAGCCCGAAGGTCCGAGCAGGGCGACGAGTTCACCCGCCTCGATGGTCAGGTCCAAGTCGTCCAGAGCCACGGCGTCCCCGAAGGCACGGCGGAGTTTCCGCAACTCCACTCGCGAGGTCATGTGCGTTTCCTTCCCACGCCGGATACGACGAGTAGCAAAGCCCAGGTGACGATCAAGCTGAGCAGCGAGACTGCAACGGACAGTTGCGCATTCGCCCCCGAGATCGTGACGATCCACACCGCGAACGGCCGAAAGCCGAGCAGTACGGCGATCGTGTATTCGCCGAGCACCAGCGCCATGGTGA
>JAOPVF010000168.1 GCA_025963195.1 Mycobacterium sp.
ACCGGCTCCGCACGGATGGATGGGCGAGCACGTCGTCGGCGTAGCGCTGTACCGAATCCACCGACCCGAACCGCGCCTCTGGCGGCAGGGTGATGTTGGCGCCGAAGAACTCGACGGTGCCGTTGCCATGCTCGTGCACGCGGTCGAAGAGCGTCCGCACGAACTGCTCGGCGGCGTAGACCCGTGCCCGTTGATCGTCACGCGGCACGGCGCGCCGTCACCGGTCCAGTGCGCCGCGTGATCCGGCGAATTCGGTGCTCGGGCCCAGCCGGGCCCGCTTCCCCGCACGGTCACCGGCGCGACGTGCGGCCGACGAGTAGCCCGCCGATGCGCTGTTGGCACGCCAGGTCCCCCTCGCCTTTGACGCCTCGCGGTAGAACGACTTCAGCTCGATGTCCTTGTTGCGCAACGCCAGTTCGGTGCCGGGGCGGTGCTCGCGGTCCTTGCTGGCCTGCGCCTTGACCTCCTCGCGCGCGTCGGCCAGCCGCTGACCCACCCGGGCGCCGTAGGCCAACTGGAAGTTCAGCCTCGCGGTGATGGTGGGTGTCGGCCGGTGCTGGCCCGACGTGATGTATGACTCGGACGCCTTCACCATCTGCATCACCAGGCTGGCGTACAGCGCATGGGTGGCGTCGATGTCCTCGGCGAAACCGTAGGCGTAGACGAACGTCGAGTTGGAGGCGACGTCGCACTTGAGGTCGTTGGCAAGACCGATCACCACGAACAGCTGGACGTAGGTGCGCAGCCCCCTCGTGCCCGCCTCCCCGATCGTGATGGTGCGTTGTACGGGTGCCTGCGCGGGTGATCGGGTCGCGGCGTGCGCGCGTGCCACCGCCAGGTCGATGGACGTTGTGGTGGCCAGCCGTTGCGCGGCCGCCATGAACGCATCGGCTTCGTGGGTGTTGTCGGTGCTCTCGGCCTGGCGCAGCAGTGCAGCGATGCGCGCCAGCATCTTGTCGTCAGTCATGCGCGGATCCGCTCCGCTTCTCGCTTCAAAGTCATGCGCTCAACCTAGGGAACCAGTACGACTTTCCCTCGGGCGTGACCGGTCTGCAGATACCGGTGCGCTTCTGACGCCTCGTAGAGAGGAAGCGTCTTGTCCACCGTCACCTCGAGCTTGCCGTCGGCCGCCAGCGCGATGACGTCTGCCCGGGACGCGTCGCGGATCTCCTGACCGCCATCGGCGCCGGTCAGCACCGCGATGCCCAGCTCGCCGGCCCTGGCGAACCCCGCGATGGTAGCGATGCGTCCGCGGTCGGCGACCAGCTCGACCGACGTATCCAATGCCTCGTCGGTGCCGACCAGGTCGAGCGCGGCGTCGACCGCACCGATGGCCCGCACCCGGTCGGCCAGGCCATCGCCGTACGCGACGGGCTGTGCGCCGTATCCGCGCAGCTGATCGTGGCGCGACGGGCTCGCGGTGGCGATCACCTTGGCTCCGCGCGCGACGGCGAGTTGCACCGCCATCAACCCGACGCCGCCGCTGGCTCCGTGGATCAGCACGGTGTCACCCGTCCCCACGGCCGTCTTCGTCAACAGGTGCCACGCGGTGCCTGCGACCAGGAGCAGGCCCGAGGCTTGCTCGAAGCTCAGCGAAGCGGGCTTGTGTCCCACGTCAGAGGCATTCGCGATGACCCGTTCGGCGTAGCCGCCGCGGATGTTGGTGACGATCACCTCGTCGCCGACTGTCAGTGGTCCGGTGTATCCGGTCGCACCTGGTGCGACCGCGGCTATCACGCCGGCCACCTCCATGCCGATCGGCATGGGCAGATTCGCGGGATCGCGGCCCATGTCGCCGCTGTAGAGCTTGTAGTCGATCGGGTTGGTGCCCGCCGCGCGGACGTCGACGAGCACTTGGCCCGCCCCCGACGCGGGCAGCTCGATGTCTTGCAGCGCAAGGACTTCCGGTCCTCCGTAGCCTTCCGCGAAAACAGCTCTCGTCATGGGCCGGAGTCTAGTCGCTGCGCGGATCGGGGCGGCGGGCCCGGTGCCCGATGAGTTTCCGCCGGCTCGTCGGTCTCACCTCTGCACGGGAAACCGCCGATGGTAGAGGACACGAATGACGACTGACCACGACGTAGTGCCGTTCCGGATCGAGATCCCCGACCACGACCTGGACGACCTGCAATCCCGGCTCGCCCGGGTCCGATGGGCACCAGAACCGGCGGCCGGTGACACGGGCTATGGGGTACCCGTGGCACGGGTACGGGAGCTGGTCGAGTTTTGGCGCGAACGCTACGACTGGCGCGCCGTGGAAGCCCGACTGAACGCGTATCCGCAGTTCACCACCGTGATCGACGGGACCACGGTGCACTTCCTGCACGTTCGCTCACCCGAGCCGGACGCGCTGCCGTTGATCCTCAGCCACGGGTGGCCCGGCTCGATCGCCGAGTACCTCGACGTCCTCGGGCCACTGACCGACCCGCGCGGACATGGCCTCGACCCGTCGATGGCGTTCGACGTCGTGCTGCCCTCGTTGCCGGGGTTCGGCTTCTCGGGTCCGACGCCCGACACCGGGTGGGGACCGCAGCGGATTGCCCGAGCCTGGGCAGTGCTGATGGAACGGCTTGGCTACGAACGCTACGGCGCAGCGGGCAATGACTGGGGCTCGTTCATCTCACCCGAAGTCGGCCGGGTGGCCCCGGATGCCGTCGTCGGCGTCCACGTCACCCAGGCCTGGGCAACACCCCCGGACGACGACCCCGCTCACATTGCCGCATTGTCGCCCCGGGATCTCAACGCGTGGAAGGCTTTCCGAGACTATGACGATCGCGGCTCGGCGTACGGCATGGTGCATGCCCAGGTCCCCCAGACGCTGGCCCACGCGCTGGCTGATTCGCCCGTCGGGCTCCTCGGCTGGAACGACCAGTGCATGGACGACCTCGACACCGACACACTGCTCACCCACGTCTCGATCCACTGGCTGACGGGAACCGCTGGTTCGGCGATTCGCATCTACGCAGAAGACGACCGCCAACAGGCGTCCACCGGTCCCACGACGGTCCCCCTCGGCGTCGCCCAGTTCCCCGGCGACCTGCCGTCGGTAAGGGCCTTCGCCGAACGGGAACACGCGAACATCGTGTCGTGGACCGACTACGACAGGGGCGGCCACTACGCCTCCCACCAGGCGCCCGATCTACTGGTCTCCGACGTTCGGGACCTCTTCAGCGGGTTGCGCTGAGGCCGAACAAATCACTTGCCGACGAAGGCGTCCAGCGCGGTGACGAGCTGCGGGGACAGCGGATCCTGCTTGGAGTAGTTGGCCACGTTGTCGGTCGGGTCGTCGCGCAGCACGTGGTTGACGCCCTTGAGTTCGACGACGGTCAGGGCGGTGTGAGCGAGCGCGGTAGCAAGCGGCTTCTCGGATGCGCAGCCGGCCTGGGAGTCGGAGTCCGAGCACGTGAGGAGCACGGGCGTGCCAGCGGCCACCTTGGCGCCCAGCGCGAGGGGATCGATGGCATCGGACTCGACGACGGCCTTGACGTTGCCTGGGTTGAGGATGGCGCCGAGCCCCTCCGGCAGCTTGGCAGGGGCAGTGCCCTTGGTGCGGGCTTCTTCGACGGCCGCGTTCCAGGCATTCAACACGTCGTCGGCCTGTTGGCGAGTCTTGGCCCCGGATGCCACGTCGGCGTCGATGCTGGTGTGCACCCTGGCGGTGATGATGTCGAGGTAGCGGCCCGACAGCGGTTGAAAGAGGCCGAGCGAGTGGATCTTCGGCGAGTCGGGTGCGGTATCAGTGGCCAGCGCCATCGCGTGCACGGTGCCCTCCCCCAGCGCGTACGCCGAGATCCGCGTCTTGTCGGTGCCGGGCTTCTGCGCGAGGAAGCGCACCGCCGCCTTGGCGCCAGAGGTGTAGACGGCGCTGCCGACGTCGGCGGGCCGCTGCGCATACGGACCGATGCCGGTCTTGCCGGTACCGACCTTGTCGTAGCGCAGGCTCGCGATCCCCTTGCCGGACAGGTACTCCGCCAACTGCCGCATGTTGCCGACGGGACCCGCCACCGCGTTGTCGCCGTTGCGGTCGGTGTTGCCGCTCTCCGAGATGAGCAGTGCGGCCGGGCCTGGCGCGTCGCCATCGTGACGGTAGGTGCCGTAGATGGTCAGACCGTCCGCGACGAAGGAGACCTCCTCCTCAACCCACCCCGCGGGAGACACCTTGGTGGTCGCCGCCGTCGTCGCCGCCGTCGGTGCGGTCTGGCTCGCCGCGGGGGAGTTGGCGCCAGACGAGCACCCCGCGATGGCAAGCACCGCGGCTGTCATCCAAACGAGTTGCCTGCCAACGACTCTCACAACCGGACCTCGATCCAGGACACCACGTCGTCGAGCACCAGCGCTTGTTCGGGCTCGTTGAACACTTCGTGGTACAGCTCGGGGTAGACCTTGAGGTGCGCGTCGATGGGCCCGACGCACTCTAGGAGCCTGCGGCTGCCCTCGACCGGGATCAGCTTGTCCTCGGCGCCGTGCACCACCAGCAGCGGCGCGGTCAACGACGCGGCGTGCTGCGGCATCGTCTCGCCGACGCCGATCAGTGCCTTGGCGATCCCGGCGGGCAGCTTGCCGTGGAATACCAGCGGATCGGCCTCATAGGCGGCGACCACCTCTGGGTCGCGCGACACCGCGTCGGCGGGCAGCTCCTCGACGGGCAGGCCAGGCAACAGGCTGCCGATCACCTTGGCGACGGCGGTCATGACCGGCGACACGGCGTCCTGGGCGAACACGGCAGGACCGGACAGCACCATGGCGGAGTAGTCGTCGGGATGCTCGACGCCGTAGGCGAAGACGATGCCGCCACCCATGCTGTGGCCGAGCACGATGCGTTTGAGTTCGGGGTGCGCCGCGGTGGCGATGCCGACGAGGTGATGGAAGTCGTCGGTGTACTCGGACATGTTCTTGAGGTAGACGCGCTTGCCGCCGGAGCGGCCGTGGCCGCGGTGATCGAGCGCATAGGTGATGAGCCCGCCCTCGCCGAAGCGCTGCGCGACGTGGTCGTAGCGACGGGCGTGTTCGGCGTAGCCGTGTGCCAGGATCACCACGCCGAGCGGATCGGTATTGGGTGTCCACACGTCATAGACGATGCGGACCCCGCCTACACCGTCGAAGCTGCGTTCGCTGCGGGTCGTGGCCATCAGGGGAGACTATCTGCCTGTCCTGAAGGCGGTTCTTCCCAAATGACGCCGTTCGCCGTTGCGTGCAGGTTGTCGGTGTCCGTGGGTACCCTCGTGAGCGTGAGCGTCCTCGCGCAAGATCCGGTCGGTTTCGAGTCCAAAGACGCCTTTCTCGCCGATGCCCAGCGGTATCGACGTGAGCTTCTCGCGCACTGCTACCGGATGACCGGTTCACTGCACGACGCCGAGGACCTGGTCCAGGAGACCTACCTGCGGGCGTGGAAGTCCTATGACGGGTTTCAGGGCAGATCGTCGGTGCGCACCTGGCTGTACCGCATCGCCACGAATACCAGTCTGACTTCGCTCGAGGGTCGCCAACGCCGGCCGCTACCGTCGGGGCTCGGCCAGCAGGCATCCGATCCACGCGGCGAGATCACAGAACACCAAGAGGTGCCCTGGCTCGAGCCACTGCCCGAGTCACCGCACGAGACGGCATCCGATCCGTCGGTGATCGTCGGCTCCCGCGAGTCCGTGCGGCTGGCGTTCATCGCGGCGCTGCAACACCTGCCCGCCCGCCAGCGCGCGGTGCTCGTCATGCGCGACGTGCTGCAGTGGAAGGCCGCCGAGGTGGGCGAAGCAATCGGAACGTCCACCACCGCCGTCAACAGCCTGCTTCAGCGCGCCCGCGCGCAACTCGAGGCGGTCGGTCCCAAGGAGGACGACACCATTGCCGCGCCGGAGGACCCCGAGGCGCAGGACCTGCTCGGCCAGTACATCGCCGCGTTCGAGGCCTACGACATGGACAAGCTCGTCGAGCTGTTCACCGCGGAGGCGGTCTTCGAGATGCCCCCGTTCGACGGCTGGTACCAGGGCCCGGAGAACATCATCGCGCTGTCAAAGACGCACTGCCCCGCCGAAGGGCCCGGCGACATGCGCTTTCTCCGGACCATCGCCAACGATCAGCCGGCCGCCGCGCTCTACATGCTCAACCGGGAGACCGGGACGCACGAGGAGTTCCAGCTGCACGTGCTGGAGATCTCGGCTGGCGGTGTGTCGCACGTCGTGGCCTTCCACGCCGGTGACGGGATGTTCGAGAAGTTCGGGCTTCCCACCTCGCTCTAACCCTCGGGTATCACCGGCAACGTGATGCTCGACGGGTGTACGGCGTCGTGCAGGATCGTCTGCATCGCGGGCACGGTGGCCGTGCTCTGACCGAACGGTTCGCCGGTGTTGGGGTTGGGGGCGAACTGTGGATAGTCGCTACTCGAGATCTCGAGTCGGATGCGGTCTCCGGCCCTGTACTCGTAACTGGTCGGCCAGACCTGGATCCGGTAGGCGTACGGCTGATTGGGCATGGCCTGCATCGGATTCGACAGTGAGTCGCGGAACGACGTTCTCAGGATCCCATTGTTGAGGTTGATGACCTGGCCGTCTGGCTTCACCACCGTCAGCTTGGCGGTGAAGTCGGTGTCTGGAGCCGACGACGCCGCCCACAGGTTCACCGTGGTGGGCCCGGTGACCTCGGTGTCGTGCTCCAACGGAGCGCTGCTGTAGACGAGGACGTCGGAACGCTGCTCGACGGGAGTCTGGTCGTAGGGACCCTGGGGTCCGGACTGCGCTCCGCAGCAGGAATGCCCACCGAGGCTCGGCGCGGGGAAGCGCGGGTCATAGGTGTACAAGTCGGGTGGATCGGCCGCAGGAGGGGCCTCGGCCAGCTGGCCCTTGCGATCGGCGATGCCACCCGGCCCCGACAGGTAGTAGGTCGTCGGTTTCGCCTGCGGCAGTGGCCAACCCGTCGCGGACTTCCAGACATTGGCACCCATCAGGAAGTAGTCCACCCGTGGTGTGCCCGCGGATGCCTTGGTGCCGTCGTCCTTGCCATTGTCCTTGCCCTTGAGGAAGTGGTCGTACCAGTCCAGCATCAGGCCGTTGATCGGGCTGTTCGCGACGGCGCCGATGGCCTTGAGCATCGGCGCGGGTTCTGATTCGGGTCTGCCCCAGTCGACGTGGTCCCACGGTCCGATGACCAGGCGCTGGTTGGCGCGGGCGTTGGCGGTCGCGCCGTGGGCCACCATGCCCGAGAAGTTATCGACACCGCCGGCCAGGAAGGCGTCGTACCAGCCTTCGAAGTGCAGCACCGGCACCGTGACCGACTGGTAGCGGTCCCGGATGCTGAACTGGCGCCAGAAGTCGTCGCGCGTCGAGTGCCGGATCCAGTCGAAGTACCACGGCGCGACGGCCGGGTTGTCCGGTTGCATCGGCGGTAGGTCCTTGAACGGACGGAAGTCCAGCCACCTGGTGGGATCGGCTGCGGCAGCGGCGAGTTCGTGGACGGCGGCTTGATCGTTGCGGTTCTTCGCGGCAGTCGTGGCGATCGACTCGATGGCCCACGGCAGCACGAAGGCCAGGCGGAACTCGCCACCCTCGTACGTCCAGCCGTCGTAGTAATCCGATGCGGTGTTCGCCGGAACGATGGTGACGAGATGTGGCGGCGCGGTGACGGCGGCAAGCCACTGTGTGGCGCCCACATAGGAGGAGCCATACATGCCGACCTTGCCGTTCGATCCGGGCAACGCCGCCGCCCATTCGACGGAGTCGTAACCGTCGGTCTGGTCATGAGTGAACTCGCTGAACGTGCCGCTCGACGCGCCCTGCCCCCGAATGTCTTGCACGACAACGAGATAACACTGCGAAGCGAACCAGTCGGCCGACTGGTAACGGGACCCGGCCTGCGCGCCGGTCTTGCCGTACTGGGTGCGCATCAGGATCACCGGAACGCTGTCCTGGCTCTGCGGCCGGTAGACGTCGGC
>JAOPVF010000187.1 GCA_025963195.1 Mycobacterium sp.
TAGCGCAGCGTGTTGGACTCCTTCGAGCACGCCCCCGCGATGGTGTCGTGGTTGCCCACCTCGTCGGCGACGATCGTCATCAGTGCGGTGCCGTCGGTGGCGCGAAGCACCGAACCGGTGGTCAGGAAGACGTTGCCCTGCGCGGCCACGGTGGTCTGAGCGCTGTACCGCACGGCGTGATCGTGCGCCGAGTAGACCAGCGTGTCGACGGCCTGGTTTCCGTACAGGTCGATGATCTGCAACTGCTGGCCTGCCTTCACCACGGCCGACCACGGCGCGCAGGCGGCGACGACGTCGTCGGTCATGTCAGTGCCTCGCTGTCTCGTGATGCGGCACTGCGTGCTGCGGCCCAAGTGCTTTCGGTGTTGAACAGGGCGCGCAGGTATTCGGGTTCATCGGTCACGGGGACGGTCAGCTCGTCGTCGGCCCGCCACGC
Source organism: Mycobacterium sp. (assembly GCA_025963195.1). Classification (GTDB taxonomy): domain Bacteria; phylum Actinomycetota; class Actinomycetes; order Mycobacteriales; family Mycobacteriaceae; genus Mycobacterium. The sequence continues at coordinate 437 of JAOPVF010000187.1, forward strand.
CACCACGTCGAGGTCGCTGGGCGTGGGCGATGGGTCGAGCGGGTGGGGGGCGTTGACGAGGACGACTACCACGGGCAGGTGGATCAGCAGATCGACGGCCGTTTCCGCGCCTGCGGTCCCCGTGAACGTCAACCCGCCGTCGTCCGTCACCCGCACGCCCTTGAAGAACGACACCGAAGGGGCGATGTCGCGTACGTCCATGCCGTGCTTGTGCACCCCGAGCAGCATCTGGGCGCGGCCTGCGGCCGTCATGCCGCACAGCGTGTCGTGATGGCCCGAGGTGTCGGCCACGATGGTGGCGAGCACCCTGCCCTGGTCGGAGAGCAGGGGGTGGCCGGCGCCGAGGTAGGCCTGCCACGGCACCTTCATGGTGTCGGCGACGTTGAGCCGCTCCCACGACGCGTCGGCGCGGAACAGCAGCAGGTGCGCGCATGCGCCGCCGTTGGGGTCGGCCAGTCGCAGGCGCGAGCCCCTGCCGAGCACTCTGGTGGCATACGACCCTGGCGGGATGGCTTCGGACCACGTCACCTCGTCGATGCCGGCCGGAGTGGCGGGCACCCGCATCTGGGCGGCCGCGGCCTGTCCGCGGGCGTGTGAGCGGGCACCCTGGGTCGAGTTGGTGCTCGACATCATTGGCCTCCTTAACTGTCAATTGAAAGTTTTGAGGCAGGGCGTTCCCTGCAGGTGTCGCGCCTGTTACGGACGCGTTGAAAATTATTTCTATCAAGTGACAGAAAATCGGATCCGTCGGACGACCGGTGACAGAATGTGCGCCATGAGCAGCGAAGGCCGCAGCAGTGAAGGCCGTGGTCGCCCGAGGTTGGAGCAGTCACGGCGACCCGGCAAGAACGCCCGCGAAGAAATCCTCGACGCCGCTGCCGAGCTGTTCACCACCCACGGCTACGCCAATACCTCCACCAGGAAGATCGCCGACGCCGTCGGCGTCCGGCAAGCGTCGCTTTACCACCACTTCGCCACGAAGGACGACATCCTCGAGGCGCTGCTGGCGGGAACGGTCGACGAGCCGCTGCGGCTGGCCGGCGAGCTCATCGCAGAAGGCGGGCCTGCCGCGGGCCGCCTGCACGCCCTGGTGGTGGCCGACGTGAAGCAGCTGTGCGACAGCACCTGGAATCTCGGCGCGCTCTACCTGCTGCCTGAACTCCGCGTGGACCGCTTCGACCAGTTCCGCGTCGACCGCGCCGATCTGCGCGACCGCTACCGCCAACTCGCGGCGGCCGTCATCGCAGAGTTCGACGGGCCCGCGGACGCCGACGAACTTCCGTTCCGTCTCGTCGAGTCCGTGATCAACCGCCGCTCCGACGACGGAGATGCACCTGCCGAGCAGCCTTGGATCATTGCCGACGGCGCCCTGCGCACCCTCGGGTTCGGCGGTGACTTCGCCGCCCTGCGGGTGGCGACTGCCAAGCGGTTGGCCTTACACATCGGCGCACTGAGGTAGCTGTGTGATGCGATACCGTTTGCGCCATGCCCGATTTCGACACGCTGGCGTTCAGCCAGTCCGGTCCGATCACCTCCATCGTGCTCAACCGGCCCGACGCCGCCAACGGCATGAACGACACCTTGACCCGTGAACTCGCTATCGCGGCGGCGCTGTGCGACACCGAAGCCACCAAGGTGGTCACCCTGACCGGAGCAGGCCGCTTCTTCAGCGCAGGCGGCGATCTCAAGTCGATGGCGGCCGCGCCAAGTCCCGCGGCCTTCGTCAAGGGCATCGCCGACGATCTGCATCGCGCGTTGTCGACGTTCGCCAGGATGGACGCGGTGCTGATCACCGCCGTCAACGGCGTCGCGGCGGGTGCGGGTTTCAGCCTCGCCGTCGCTGGTGACCTGGTGCTTGCCGCGGAGTCGGTCAAGTTCACCATGGCTTACACGAAGGCCGGCTTGAGCCCCGACGGGAGCTCGTCGTACTACCTACCCCGCCTCATCGGCATTCGGCGAACGCAGCAACTGATGCTCACCAACCGGACGTTGACCGCCGCCGAGGCGCTGGACTGGGGCCTCGTCACCGAGGTGCTGCCCGACGCCGACCTCGCCGCCCGATCCAACGCGCTCGCCGAGGAGATGGCACGCACCTCGCGGACGTCGAACGCCGCGGTCAAGCGCTTGCTGCTAGGCACCTACCGCACAGGCATCGAGGAGCAGATGGAGCTCGAAGGCCGCTACATCGCCGAGTGCGCACGTTCCGCCGATGGGCAGGAGGGCATCGCCGCCTTCGTGGGAAAGCGTGCGCCTGAGTTCAACTAACTAAAAGGAGTGCTCTTCGGCGGGGAACGTCCCGGTTGCCACGTCCTGGGCGTATTGGACTGCGGCGCGGCGCAATTCGCCGCCAACGTCGCCGAATCGCTTGACGAACTTCGCGGTCTTGCCCGCCGTCATGCCTGCCATGTCCTGCCACACCAGCACCTGGGCATCGCAGTTGGGGCCCGCGCCGATGCCAACGGTGGGGATGGTCAGCTTGCCGGTGATCTGGGTGGCCAGCTCCGCGGGCACCATCTCGAGCACCACCGCGATCGCGCCTGCCTCGGCAACGGCGATCGCGTCGTGAATGGTCTGCTCGGCGGCGTCACCACGGCCCTGCACGCGGAAACCGCCAAGTCCGTTAACGCTCTGCGGCGTGAAGCCGATGTGCGCCACCACCGGAATGCCCGCCTGCGTGAGAACCGCGATCTGTTCGGCGACCCGTTCGCCGCCCTCGAACTTGACCGCAGCCGCGCCCGTCTCCTTGAGGAAACGCGTCGCGGTGGCCAACGCTTGCTGCGGACCGGCCTCGTAGCTACCGAACGGCAGGTCGGCGACCACCAGGGCGTGCGGTGCGCCGCGGACCACGCCGCGCACCAAGGGGATCAGCTCGTCGGCGGTCACCGGCACCGTGGTGTCGTACCCGTAAACGACGTTGGCCGCGGAGTCGCCGACGAGGAGCACCGGAATCTCGGCGTCGTCGAACACCCTGGCGGTCGAGTAGTCGTAGGCCGTCAACATGGACCACTTGTGGCCCTCGGCCTTCCATTTCTGCAAGTGATGAGTCCGGACCTTCACTCGCGGGGCCCGCGGCTCATTCGAATCGGTTGCAGCACCGTAAACGGATTGCTCAGACATCGTTGTCCCTAATCTGGTCTGGTCGATCCTCGAGGCCCTGACCGGGTCCCCGGGTTCGTCTGACATCCCGAATTGTGCCACTTGCGGCGGCCAAGATGAACCTCGCGCGCAGTGGATTTCCTCACACGTCGATGTGCGGCGGGCCTACGATCGGCGGATGCAAAGGCTCAGCGGACTCGACGCCAGCTTCCTCTACCTCGAGACCGCCACGCAGCCTCTGCACGTGTGCTCCGTGCTGGAGCTCGACACCTCGACAATCCCCGGCGGGTACGGCTTCGACAAGTTGCGCGACGCCCTCGGCCTGCGGATCAAGGCGATGCCGGAATTCCGCGAGAAGCTCGCAGACAACCGGCTCAATCTCGACCATCCCGTGTGGGTCGAGGACGAGGACTTCGACGTCGACAGGCACGTACACCGCATCGGGCTGCCCTCGCCGGGCGGTCGCGTCGAGCTCGGTGAGATCTGTGGCCACATCGCCTCCTTGAACCTCGACCGCAGCAGACCCCTGTGGGAGATGTGGGTCATCGAGAACGTCGCGGGCACCGACGCACACGACGGCGGTCGGCTCGCGGTCATGACCAAGGTTCACCACGCCGGCGTCGACGGCGTCACCGGTGCGAACCTGATGTCGCAGCTGTGCACCACCGAACCCGACGCACCGCCGCCGGAGCCCGTCGAAGGGGTCGGCGGCGGGTCGGACCTGGAGATCGCCGTCAGCGGCGCGATCAAGTACGCCACCCGGCCGCTCAAGCTGATGAACATGCTGCCCTCGACGGTGTCGACGGTGGTGGACACCGTCAAGCGGGCGCGCAGCGGCCTGACCATGGCGGCCCCGTTCGCCGCGCCGAAGACCCGCTTCAACGCGAAGGTCACCGGCCACCGCAACGTGGCCTTCGCGCAGCTCGACATCGAGGACATCAAGACCGTCAAGAACCACTTCGGGGTCAAGGTCAACGACGTGGTGATGGCGTTGGTGGCCGGCGTGCTGCGGACATTCCTGCTCGACAAGGACGAGCTGCCCGAGAACACGCTCGTCGCGATGGTTCCGGTGTCGGTGCACGACAAGTCGGATCGGCCGGGCCGCAACCAGGTTTCGGGCATGTTCTCCAGCCTGGGAACCAACATCGAGGACCCGGCCGAGCGGTTGAAGATCATCGCTGACGCGAATTCCGTTGCCAAGCAACACAGTGCGGCGATCGGCGCGACGTTGCTGCAGGACTGGTCGCAGTTCGCCGCGCCCGCGGTGTTCGGCATCGCGATGCGGGTCTATGCGTCCAGCAGGCTCACCAGCGCCGCGCCGGTGCACAACCTCGTCGTCTCCAACGTCCCCGGACCCCAGGTGCCGCTGTACTTCTTGGGCGCCAACGTCAAGGCCATGTACCCGCTGGGCCCGATCTTCCACGGCTCGGGCCTCAACATCACCGTGATGTCGCTGAACGGCACGCTCGACGTCGGCCTCATCTCTTGCCCCGAACTGCTCCCCGATCTGTGGGACATGGCCGACGACTTCCAGGTCGCTCTCCAGGAGTTGCTCGACGCCACGCGGTAGCGCCCTCAGCAGCGGCGATGTGGGCGCATGGCAGCATGTGCAGCCATGAGGCTTCGGAACGGGCTGCTTGCGGCTGCCATGGCGATGTTGCTGGTGGCTGGCTGCAGCAAGGTGATCGACGGACACGCGATCATCGGTGCCCCCAAGCCGGGCACACCCGTGACGTGGAAGGCCTGCGAATCCGCCTCGTCCGGCGACGTCGAGATTCCCGCGGGCGCGGAATGCGGAATGCTCTCGGTACCGGTCGACTACGCCAAGCCCGACGGCGACATCGCGCAGCTCGCGCTCATCAAGTTCAAGGCCACCGGCGACAGGATCGGCTCGCTGGTCATCAACCCCGGGGGCCCCGGTGAGTCGGGGGTGGCTGCGGCGGCCTCCATCGTGGGAACCATGCCGGACTCGGTGCGGCAGCGCTTCGACGTGGTCGGCTTCGACCCGCGTGGTGTCGGCGCGTCGACGCCCGCGGTCTGGTGCAACTCCGACGCCGACAACGACCGGCTGCGGGCCGATCCCCAGGTCGACTACTCGCCTGCGGGCGTCGCCCACATCGAGTCCGAGACCAAGGACTTCGTCCAGCGGTGCGTTGACAAGATGGGCAAGGACTTCCTCGCCAACGTCGGAACCGCAAGCGTTGCCAAGGATCTCGATGCGATGCGCGTCGCCCTCGGCGACGACAAGCTGACCTACCTTGGCTACTCCTACGGCACCAGGATCGGGTCGGCCTACGCCGAGGCCTACCCGCAGAACGTGCGCGCCATGATCCTCGACGGCGCCGTCGACCCCAACGCCGATCCGATCGAATCCGACATCCGCCAGGCCGCGGCCTTCCAGAAGGCGTTCGACGACTACGCGGCCGACTGCGCCAAGAGCGCGAGCTGCCCCCTCGGCACCGACCCTGCGAAGGCCGTCGACGTCTACAAGAGCATCGTCGACCCGCTGGTCGAGCATCCCGCGAAGACCAAGGACCCGCGGGGGCTGAGCTACAGCGACTCCGTCGTCGGCACCATATTGCCGCTGTACTCGCCCAACCTGTGGCGCCACCTCACGCAGGCGCTGACCGAACTCAAGCGGGGCGACGGCGACACCATGCTCGCGCTGGCCGACCTCTACATGGGTCGCGACGAGAAGGGCCACTACAACAACTCCACCGACGTGCGGGTCGCGGTGAACTGCGTCGACGAACCGCCGGTGACGGACCGCGCCAAGACGGTCGACGAGGATCGTCGCGTCCGCGAGGTCGCGCCGTTCATGAGCTACGGGCAGTTCACCGGGAACGCCCCGTTGAGCACGTGCGCGTTCTGGCCAGTGCCGCCAACGTCGACGCCGCACGAGCTGAAGATCGACGGACTGCCACCGACATTGGTGGTGTCGACCACCAATGACCCGGCAACGCCGTACCAGGCCGGCGTCGACCTCGCCAAGCAACTCGGAGGCGCGCTGCTGACCTACGACGGCACGCAACACACCGTGGTCTTCCAGGGCGATGCGTGTGTCGACGACATTGCGGCCAAGTACCTGGTCGACGTCGTGGTGCCGCCGCCTGGCGCAAAATGCTGACCGTAGAACGCCCGTACGTCACCATCGCATCACTGAATGGTTGCTGGCTTGTCTCTGGCCTGATTCGGGTACAGACCCGAAGCTCGTTGCGTGCGAACATGTTCGCCATGCGGGTGGGCGGACTCTTGGCGGCGCCACTCGCGGCCCTCGCGGTGTCCGTCATGGTGTGCCCGATAGCGTTGGCGTCACCGGAGACGGAGCCTGCCCGACAGCAGTACGGGCAAACCCCGCTGTGGGGCAGCTGCACCAACTTCGTGTCCGACGCCGCCACCGCGATCCCGACGGCCCAGTGCGGCACCGTCTCGGTGCCCGTCGACTACAGCAGGCCCGACGGACCGGAGGCCCAGTTGGCCGTCATCCGGGTACCCGCGTCGGGTGATCGCATCGGAGCCCTGATGGTCAACCCCGGCGGTCCTGGGGCGTCGGCCGTCGACACCGTTGCCGGCATGGGTGTGACTCTGGCCGACACCGATATCGGCAGGCACTTCGATCTGGTCGGCTTCGACCCTCGCGGCGTCGGCCATTCGACCCCGCAGGTGCGATGCCGCAGCGACGCCGAGTTCGACGCCTACCGGCGCGAGCCGATGGTCGACTACAGCCCCGAGGGTGTCGCGCGCATCGAGCAGCTGTACAAGAACGTCGCCCAGCTTTGCGTCGACAAGACCGGGTTGGACTTCCTGGCCAACGTCGGGACGTCGTCCACTGCGCGGGACATGGACGTCGTGCGGGCGGCGCTTGGGGAGCAACAGATCAACTACCTGGGCTACTCGTATGGCACCGAACTGGGCGCCACCTACGCCGAGATGTACCCCGAGCGGGTCAGGGCGATGGTGCTCGACGGCGCGGTCAATCCCGGTTCGGACCCGATCGGCGAGAGCATCCGCCAGTTGGCCGGATTCCAGATGGCGTTCAACGACTACGCCATGGACTGTGCGCAATCCACCGACTGCCCGCTGGGTACCGACCCGACCCAGTTCGTCGCCCGTTACCACCAGCTCGTCAACCCCTTGGTGCAACAGCTCGGCCGCACATCGGATCCGCGGGGCCTGAGCTATCAGGATGCGATCACGGGCACCGTGAATGCCCTTTATACGCAGCGGTATTGGAAGTACCTGACCAGTGGTCTGCTCGGCCTGCAGCGCGGCACCGATGCAGGTGATCTCCTGCTGCTGGCCGATGACTACCAGCACCGCAACCCGGCTGGGCACTACGACAATCAGCAGGACGCGTTCCTCGCCATCCGCTGCGTGGACGCGCCGTACCCCACCGACCCCGCGGCATGGGACGACGCCGACCGCCGGGCCCGCGAGGCGGCTCCGTTCATGTCCTACGGCGAATACACCGGGTTCGCCCCGCGTGACAACTGCGCGATGTGGCCCGTTCCTCCGACGTCGACGCCGCACGACGTGCCGTCACCAGGGACGGGCAAGGTCGTCGTGGTGTCCACGACGCACGATCCGGCCACGCCGTATCAGGCGGGCGTCGATCTCGCCCGCGAGTTGGATGCCGCGCTGATCACGTTCGACGGCACGCAACACACCGTGGTGTTCAACGGCGACGCATGCGTGGACCCTGCCGTTGTCGCGTTTCTGATCGATTCGGTGCAGCCCCCTCCAGACCTGCGCTGTTAGTGACACGCAGCCGTGCCGTAACACAGAATTAACAGCCGGTGCCTACGCTGCGCACATGGATCGCCAGAAGGAATTTGTGCTGCGCACGCTGGAGGAACGCGATATCCGGTTCGTGCGGCTGTGGTTCACCGACGTGCTCGGATACCTCAAGTCCGTGGCGATCGCACCGGCCGAACTCGAAGGCGCCTTCGAGGAGGGCATCGGCTTCGACGGCTCGTCCATCGAGGGCTTCGCCCGCGTGTCGGAGTCCGACATGGTGGCACGTCCCGACCCGTCCACCTTCCAGGTGCTGCCGTGGACGACGAGCGCGGGAAAGCATCACTCGGCACGGATGTTCTGCGACATCACCATGCCCGACGGCTCGCCGTCGTGGGGGGACTCGCGGCACGTGCTGCGCCGCCAGCTCGCCAAGGCCACAGACCTCGGCTTCTCCTGCTACGTGCACCCGGAGATCGAGTTCTTCCTTCTCAAGCCGGGCTCCGACGATGAGCCGCCGATCCCAGCTGACAATGGCGGCTACTTCGACCAGACCATTCACGACGCCGCACCCAACTTTCGCCGCCATGCGATCGACGCGCTGGAGTCGATGGGCATCTCGGTCGAATTCAGCCACCACGAGGGCGCCCCGGGTCAACAGGAGATCGACCTGCGCTACGCGGACGCGCTGTCGATGGCGGACAACGTCATGACGTTCCGCTACGTGGTCAAGGAGGTCGCACTCACCGAGGGGGTGCGGGCATCGTTCATGCCCAAGCCGTTCGCCGAATATCCCGGGTCGGCCATGCACACCCACATGAGCCTGTTCGAGGGCGAGAACAACGCCTTCCACGATCCAGGAGACCCGTTACAACTCTCCGACGTCGGCAAGTCGTTCATCGCAGGCGTCATCGAGCACGCCTCCGA
>JAOPVF010000196.1 GCA_025963195.1 Mycobacterium sp.
TGGGACGACGCGGTTCCGGTCCAGGTGACGTGGTCGGCGGCGTCGAAACTGCGTACAGATCGCGATTCCGCGAAATAGGTCGATCTCCAAGCAGTCTCGGTGAGGGTTCAGCGGTGCGTGAAGTACCCGATGGCCCCATCGTCGGCACAGGCGGATGTGCTGGACCGGCAAACCAGCGCCGCGCGGGCATTGTGGAATCCGCCATGCGCACCACACGTTTTATGAGGGATCAAAGCGGTGGCCGTCGTGGACGGAATCCGATACGGCGATCCGGCAGGCGCGAAAGGACATCGACTGGCTCGCGGTCAAACAGAAGTCCGGGCTCAACCGGTCCATCCTTGATCAGGGATGGACGCAGATTTTGGCACTGCTCACCTACAAAGCCGATCAAGCAGGGGCGAGGGTCGTCGCAGTCCGGCCACACGGCACGTCACAGACGTGTCACCAATGCAGATCCACCGCAAAGGGACAACGCGAAAACCAAGCACTGGTCCGATGTGCGGACCCCGCATGCGGGTGGACCGGAAACGCCGACACCAACGCAGCCATCGTGATCAAACACCGGGGCCAGGAAGTGGCCGCGCAGGACGTGGAGCCCAACGCCACCAGGCAGGCTACGAAGCGTCAAAACCCGAAAACCGCCACCTAGCAACGGCAGCCAGTACGAAACCGCCCCCCTTCAGGGAGCGGAGGCTTCACTGCATGACGTCGCGGACCTTGACGGTCTCCAAGCCCTTCAGCAGCAGGGGGCGGGCGGTGTCGAGATGCGTGCGCCAGTGCGCCTCCGCGGCGGCACCGTCACCAGAGCGGAGCAGGGTGATCAGGCGCTGGTAGGACTTCATCAACTTCTGGTAGTCGGCCTTCGAGACCTTCCGGCCTTCCTTCATCACGAACGCCGTGTGGCGGACGGTGATCTCGTGCAGCATGCCCGCGATGATCGTGAGAGTGGCGTTGCCGGACAGTTCCACCACGCGCCGGTGGAACTCGCCGGTGGTCTCCGCCAACCGGCCCGATTCCCACCCTGCCCGGACGTCGTGGGCCAGCATGTCGTCCAGCTCGTCGTACGCGGCAGGGATCGCTGCCTCCGCGAGCAGGCGCACTGCGATCGGTTCGATGCCCGCGCGCGCCACCATGACGTCGGCGATGGTCGCGCCGGACAGTTCGAGCAGCAGGCCTGCGGGGCGGGCCACGATCTCGGGGCCGGGCACCCGCACCCGGGCCCCGGTCCGCGAGCCGCGCCGCACCTCGACCAGCCGTTCGGACTCCAGCACCCGGACGGCCTCGCGCAGCGTCGGCCGGCTGACGCCGAAGTGCGCCATCAGCTCGGCCTCGTTGGGCAGGAAGTCGCCCTCCTTGAGCTGGCCGTCGACCACCATGCGGCGTAGCGTCCCTGCGACCAGCTCAGCGGTCTTCGGTGAGCGGATCGCTGCGCCCGCCAAAGGCACGACCGAATCCGGCCCCATCATGGGTGCCAATGGCGTGGTGCGGGCCAACGAGTCTCCCGAAATCTTGTCTGCGTGGCTGGTTGTACAACTCAGTAAAACATGTCGTGGTCTGCGAAGCAGGCATGGTCGCTGCTTTTCTACCAACCAGTAAGTTGACCTAGTAAACCTGCTGTTCTAGTTTCGGTGATATCCGTCCCATGTTCTTCGTAGCCGTCAACCCCACTTCAAAGGAGTATTTCCATGGCAGAAGCCGTCATCGTCGAGGCAGTCCGCTCACCCGTCGGCAAGCGCAATGGCGGTCTTTCGGGCGTGCATCCGGGTGAACTGTCCGCTCAGGTGCTCAACGGACTGGTCCAGCGGGCCGGCGTCGATCCCGCGATCGTCGATGACGTCATCTGGGGTTGCGTCATGCAGGCAGGCGAACAGGCCCTCGACATCGCCCGCACCGCGGTGCTGGCCGCAGGCTGGCCCGAGACGGTGCCAGGCGTGACCGTCGACCGTCAGTGCGGATCCAGCCAGCAGTCGGTGCACTTCGCCGCGGCGGGAGTCGTTGCCGGCCATTACGACGTCGTCGTCGCAGGCGGCGTCGAGGTCATGTCGCGCACCCCGATGGGCGCATCGCTCGCCAACGGCGGCCATCCCTACCCCGAGGCGTTCCGCAGCCGGTACACCCAGACCCCGAACCAGGGCATCGGTGCCGAGATGATCGCCGAGCAGTGGGGCCTGTCGCGCACCCAGCTCGACGAGTTCTCACTCGGGTCGCACGAAAAGGCGGCGGCTGCACAGGATGCCGGCACATTCGATGACCAGATCGTTGGCATCAAGGACCAGGACGGAAACCCGGTCCTCAAGGACGAGGGCATCCGTCGCGGTACGCCGATCGAGAAGATGGCGCAGCTCAAGCCGGCCTTCAAGGAGGACGGCGTGATCCACGCAGGCAACTCCAGCCAGATCTCCGACGGCTCGGCTGCGTTGCTGTTCATGTCGGCGGAGAAGGCGAAGTCGTTGGGCCTCAAGCCGATCGCCAAGGTGCACACCGCCACGCTCGCCGGTGCCGATCCGGTGATCATGCTGACGGCACCGATCCCTGCCACCCAGAAGGCGCTCAAGCGCTCGGGTCTCTCGGTCGACGACATCGGCGTCTTCGAGGTCAACGAGGCGTTCGCGCCCGTCCCGATGGCATGGCTCAAGGACCTCGGCGCCGACGAGAAGAAGCTGAACCCGAACGGCGGTGCCATCGCACTGGGTCACCCGCTCGGCGGCTCCGGCGCCCGCATCATGACGACGATGCTGTACCACATGCGGGACAAGGGAATTCAGTACGGTCTGCAGACCATGTGCGAGGGCGGCGGCCAGGCCAACGCCACCATCCTCGAACTGCTGTGACCGATACGACGACTGTCCCCGCCGCTCTCACCGAGCGGCGGGGCAACGTCCTGCTCATCACGATCAACCGTCCCGAGGCCCGCAACGCGGTCAACGGCGCGGTCAGCACCGCGGTGGGCGACGCGCTGCAGGCAGCGCAGGACGATGACGACGTCCGCGCGGTCGTCATCACCGGCGCCGGTGAATCATTCTGTGCAGGAGCCGATCTGAAGGCGATATCGCGGCGCGAGAATCTGTTCCACCCCGAACACGGTGAGTGGGGATTCGCGGGCTACGTCCACCACTACATCGACAAGCCGACCATCGCCGCCGTGAACGGCACCGCGCTTGGCGGAGGCAGCGAGCTGGCTCTGGCCAGTGACCTGGTGGTCGCGGAAGAACGAGCGAAGTTCGGTCTGCCCGAGGTCAAGCGCGGTCTGATCGCCGCAGCAGGTGGAGTGTTCCGGATCGTCGATCACCTGCCGCGCAAGGTGGCGATGGAGCTGATCTTCACCGGCGAGCCGCTCAGCTCGGCCGACGCCTTGAAGTGGGGTCTCATCAATCAAGTGGTGCCCGATGGCACCGCGGTCCAGGCGGCGCTTGCGCTCGCCGAGCGGATCACCGTCAACGCACCGCTGGCCGTGTGGGCGAGCAAGCGGGTGGCCAACGGCGTCGACGACGGCGTCGTCACTGCCGAGGAAGTCAGCTGGGCAAGGACCACGCGCGAGATCGGAACGCTGATCAGATCCGAGGATGCACGGGAGGGACCACTGGCCTTCGCCGAGAAGCGCCAGCCGGTCTGGAAAGCCAAGTAGGAGACGAACGTGAAGAGACTGGTATTCGAGCCCGAGCACGAGCAGCTGCGGGACACTGCGCGACAGTTCCTCGAGAAGGAGTGCGCGCCGCACGCCGAGAAGTGGGAGAGCGATCGGCTCGTCGATCGCGAATCCTACGTCGCGGCAGGCAAATACGGACTGATCGGGTTCAACCTGCCGGAGAAGTTCGGTGGCGGCGGTGTGGACGACTTCCGGTTCAACGCGGTGATCGTCGAGGAGTTCGCGAAGTACGG
>JAOPVF010000217.1 GCA_025963195.1 Mycobacterium sp.
TTCCGCGACGTGGACGTCGTCATCATGGCGGGCACAAACGACAGGCTGACCCCGCCCGCGCATGCCCATCGGATCGCCGAGAGGCTTCCAGGAAGCCAGGTGGTTGCTACCAAGGTGCCGGCCACCACCTGCCCTACGAACGCCGCGAGACCGTCGCCGCGCACCTTCTTGGCCTGACGGCCAAGGCCCGTGCGTCCGCGTGGAAGTGGGCGCGAGCGACGGGGTGAATCCAGCCGTTTGTACCCTTGGGCATCACCCTCGGAGGGCTCCGACCATGTCAGACCGGGTACCAACCTCGCGAGTCGCGCGTGGCTCCAAGCTCGGCAAGGCGGCGGCGACGCAGGCGGCCCGGACCGCCAGCGCCAGGGTCTCGATGCTCGGGCGCTCCCGCGAGACGAAGGCACGGATCTCGGAGAAGGCCGCGCTGCAGGCCGCCGACCAACTAGTACAGGTGCTCGGCAGCATGAAGGGCGCGGCCATGAAGCTTGGCCAGATGCTCTCGGTCATCGACCTGGAACTGGTGCCCGAATCGCACCGCGACAAGTTTCAGGCCAAGCTGGCGGTGCTCCGCGACCAGGCTCCGACGGTCTCGTTCGACGCCATGCGAAAGCAAATCGAGGACGACCTCGGTGATCCCGTAACGGAGCTGTTCGCCGAGTTCGACGACGAGCCGATGGCCGCGGCGTCGATCGGTCAGGTGTACCGCGCCCGTCTGCACGACGGCCGCGACGTCGCGGTCAAGGTGCAGTACCCGGGTGTCGACGTTGCGATCCGTGCCGACATGAAGAACCTGGCGCTCTTCCTCAAGTTCTGGCGCACGGCGATCCCGACAGTGTCGGCTCCTGAGCTAGCAGCCGAGATCGCGCGCAACATGGAGAGCGAACTCGACTACGAGCGGGAAGCGCGCACCCAGCACGAGCTCGCGGTGCTGTTCGCCGATCATCCATTCATCGCGATACCCAACAGCGTGGCGGAGCGCAGTGGCCGCAGGGTGGTCGTGACCGAACTGTTCGACGGCACCTCATTCGACGCGATCTGCCAACTGCCGAATGCCGATCGCGACCGCGTCGGCGAGATCATCTACCGGTTCTACGTCGGTTCGCTGTTCCTGCACAACGAGTTTTGCGGCGATCCGCACCCTGGCAACATCTTGCTGGGCCAGGACGGGAAGGTCGGCTTCATCGACTTCGGGCTCTACAACCACATGGATCCCGTGCACGTCGACTTCGAGCGGCAGTGCATGCGCGCGGCCTCGGAGAATCGCAGTCAAGATCTCTTCGACATGATGGTTCGTCGCGGCGTGATGACCGGCGACACCGGGGTGACCCCCGAAGAATGCCTCGAGTACATCCATGCCGCCGCCGGGTGGCACTTGACCGATGAGGTCATCAGGGTCACCCCGGCCATGGCGAGCGGCAGCATGCTCGACGCCATCGACCCCCGGATGACGGAGTTCTCGGGCATGCGCCACCAGAACCTGCCGCCCGAGCACCTGTTCTCGCGGCGCGCGGACTTCTTGACCTACGGCGTGCTTGGCCAGTTGGAAGCCAGCAACAATTGGCACCGGATCGCCCGCGAGTGGATCTACGGCGACGAGCCCGCGACTCCCCATGGTGTCGCCGACGCACGATGGCGCGCCTCCCGATGACCGAGCCAGGTTAGGCGGGTGGACGCAAATTAGACGGTACCGCCGGTATCGGATAAAGTAATGGGTGTGACACCCAGAGCGCGGGCACGCGGAACCGAGAAGCGGGAGGGCCAGCGACCCGACGCGCGCACTGAACGCTGGCGTGAACACCGGGCCATGGTCCGCGAAGAGTTCGTCGACGCTGCGTTCCGCGCGTTGGGCAAGTTCGGCCCCGACGTCAGCATGGACGACATCGCCAAGGAGGCGGGTACCGCCAAACCGAAGCTGTACCGGCACTTCAAGGACAAGGTCGATCTCTTCGACGCGATCGTCGACCGGATCCAGGACATGCTGTGGGAACGAGTGCTGTCCAACATCGACCTGATGAGCGATTCCGCCGGCGACCTCGTCCTCCGTGGCGCAACCGAGTACGCGAAGGTGGTCACGGAGTACCCGAACGTCTTCCGATTCATGGTGCACAGCCACTTCACCCAGCAGATGGAAGAGTCGGAGCGGACGTTGCAGTCCGCGCGCCAATCGGCAAGGCGTGCCGCCGAATTGTTCTCCAATGCACTCGACGAGGAAGCCGTCGATGGTGATTACGCCGAGCTGACGATCTACTCGATCTTCGGTGCGGTCGCTTCTGCAACGGACTGGTGGCTGGGTGCCAGTCGGGCCCACGGCGATCCGATGTCGGTCGACAAGTTCATCGAATACCTCGCGACCACCGTGTCGGGTCTCGCGGAGTCGACCGCCCGGCTCACCGGAATGACGGTCGATCAGAACCTCCCCCTACACCTTGCCTTCTCGAACGCAGAACCCAGTCAGTAACGACGAAACCAGCCAAATGAGGATTGCCCGATGGCGCGTACCCCCTTGCAGATCAATGACTTCGGACTCGGCGACATACCCGACCAAACCGGGAAGACGATCCTGATCACCGGAGCCAACAACGGTCTCGGGTTGCAGGCGGCGACAGCGCTTTCCGGCGCGGGCGCGCGGATCATTCTGGCCTGCCGCAATCAGGCGACGGGTCGGGAAGCGCTGAACCGCGTGCGCGCCGTGGGCCCTCGGGCCGAACATGGCCTCGTCGCACTCGACCTCGCCGACCTTGCCTCCGTTCGCGCAGCCGCCGCCGAAGCAACCACGCTCGCGCCGACGATCGACGTGCTGATCAACAACGCCGGCCTGATGGCCATACCGTTCGCGCGGACCGTTGATGGCTTCGAGATGCAGATCGGCACAAATCATTTCGGGCACTTCACGTTCACCGACGGCGTTCTGTCCGCGCTATTGGCGGCGGCGGCACCACGCGTCGTGTCGCTCGCCAGCATCGCCCACCGCCAGGGGCGGATCGTGCTCGACGACCTGAACTTCGAGCGTCGACGCTACGGCCGAATGACCGCATACCAGCAATCCAAGCTGGCGAACCTCATGTTCGGCACGGAGCTCGCGCGGCGCAGCGACGCAGCCGGGCTCGTGCTGAAATCCGTCATCGCCCACCCAGGTGTAGCGGCAACCAACTTGTTCGATTCGATGGTCCCACCGATTCCCGGCGCTCTGGCGGCAACCCACCTCGGCCTGCGAGTGTTCGGCAACAGCGAGACGGCCGGCGCGCTGAGTCAGCTCTACGCGGCCACGATGCCCGATGCGCGCAACGGCGACTACCTGGGACCCAACCGGCTGTTCGGCGTCCGCGGTCCCGTCAGCCGGTCCCCGCAGACCAAGGCGGCGCGCGACGAAACCGTGGCGAAGCGGTTATGGGAGAAGTCGGTCGAGCTCACCGGGGCTCGATACGACGCACTCGAAACGGCGTCGAGCACGCAGTCGTGACCCCGAGGTAGTACCAGCCCGACCGCCGGGCTGCATGATCGTCACCATGCAACGTTTCACCAACCGCGTCGCCCTGGTCACCGGTGCGAGTTCGGGCATCGGCCGCGCGACGGCAATCCGGCTGGCGAGTGAAGGAGCCACGGTGGCGCTCGTCGCATTGCCCGGCGCCGATCTCGAGGCGGCAGCCGAGCAGTGCAGGGCGGCGGGGCCCGCCGCACTGGCGATCGCCGCCGACGTGACCGACTCCGCTCAGGTAGTGGCTGCCTTCGACCGTGCCGAAGAACTCGGCACGCCAACCGCAGTGTTCAGCAATGCAGGCATCTCGGTGATCTCGCCGGTGGCGACGACGACGGACGACGATTGGCTCCGGCAGGTCCACGTCAATCTGTCGGGCTGCTTCTACGTCTGCCGCGAGGCGGCGCGGCGGATGATCCCGTCCCGTCGCGGATCGATCGTCACGACCGGATCCGAACTCGGGCTGCTGGGTCAGGGCGGCTACGTCGCCTACACGGCGTCGAAGGGCGGCGTCCTCGCGATGACTCGCGCATTGGCCGCCGAGTTGGCGGTGCACGGGATCCGCGTCAACAGCGTCTCCCCCGGCGAGACCGAGACCCCGATGTTGACGGCTGAATTCGCCGCGGCGCCCGATCCCGCCGCCGAGAAGGCCGAGCACGAGGCGTCGATCCCGCTGGGCCGTATCGCACAGCCGGCCGAGATCGCCGACGCCGTGGCCTTTCTGCTGTCCGACGGTGCGGGGTACGTCACCGGCTCCAACCTGGTCGTCGACGGCGGGCGAACGTCCTGTTTCACCGTCGGTTCGATCAGCCGCGCGGAGGGGTGACGCTGTCGGCTTCGATGGTGATGACGACCCTCGTCTCCGGTTGGCCTCTGAAGTTCGGGTAGGGCGTGCCGAGATACTTGTGGGAGATCTCGTCGATGCTCTCGGCGCCACCCTCCGTGGTCATGTTGACGACGTGGCCGCGCACCGCGTAGGACCGGAAGAAGTCGTCGGGGTCGACGACGTTGACTGCCACGCGACCGTCGCGGGCGATGTTTCTGGCCTTCTGCATGCCGTCGACGATGTTGATCACGATGTGCTCGCCGTCGGTGCTCACCCAGGTCTGCGTGAGTTGGGGCGACCCGTCGGGCATCAGGGTGGCGATGAAGCATGGACTGGGCCTGCGGAGCAGGTCGAGGAGGTCGTCGGGCAGTGGCGTCGGCACGGTTTTCCCTTCGTGGAGTCGTCTGGCCGGGCTTGTCAGTGGGCATCGCTAGACTCGAATACGTGTTCGAAGAGTTGGTGATGATCGACCCAGACGCGGATGAATCCGCGCTGGTGGAGCGTATCGCGGAGCTGGAGTGGCTGAAGTCGGCCGGGGCGGCGGCGCAGGCGCGGGTCACCGCCGCCCTGGATGTGTCGCGGCGTTCGGCGGAGGCCGCGAAAGGAGTACCTGCGGCCAAGCGTGGGCGTGGTTTGGGCTCGGAGGTGGCGTTGGCCCGGCGGGACTCCCCGACCGTGGCGGTCGGCATCTGGGGTTCGCCAGGGCGTTGGTGCACGAGATGCCGCACACCCTGGCCGCCCTCGAAGCGGGGGCGTTGTCGGAGTGGCGGGCCACGCTGATCGTGCGGGAGTCGGCCTGCCTGGACGTCGAGGATCGCCGCACCCTGGACGCCGAACTCTGCTCAGACCTCACCGAGTTGGACGGACTGGGTGATGCGCGGATCACGGCGGAGGCCAAGAAGATCGCCTACCGGTTGGATCCGCACGCCGTCGTGGACCGGGCGGTGCGGGCCGAATCCGAACGCACCGTGACCATCCGGCCGGCCCCGGACGCCATGGCCCATGTGACCGCATTACTGCCGATGGCCCAAGGGGTGGCGGTCTACGCGGCCTTGCACCGAGCCGCCGACACCTCTAGCGACGGGCGTGGGCGTGGCCAGGTCATGGCCGACACGCTGGTGGAGCGGGTCACCGGCCGGCCCGCGGAGGTGCCGGTGCCGGTGGCGGTCGATGTGGTGATCACCGACGAGAGCCTGTTCGCCGGGGACGACGAACCGGCCCGGGTGGCGGGGTACGGGCCGGTGCCCGCCGCGGTTGCGCGGCGCCTGATCGCAGCCGGGCTGAAGGATCGGCGGTCCCGCGCCACACTGCGCCGGTTGTACAAGCACCCCCGCTCGGGGGCGTTGGTGGCGATGGAATCGCGGGCGCGCTTGTTTCCGAAGGGCCTCGCGCGGTTCATCGACGTGCGTGATGACACGTGTCGCACCCCGTATTGCAATGCTCCGATCCGCCATCACGACCACGCCACCGCCCACCATCGCGGAGGGGCGACCAACGGGGTCAACGGGTTGGGGTTGTGCGAGGCGTGCAACTACGCCAAGGAAGCACCCGGCTGGAAAGTCACCACGACACAGGATGAAACCGGTTGCCATCAAGCGGAATTCACCACGCCGACGGGTGCCCATTACCACTCCAAGGCGCCACCACTACCCGGTCCCCGACGCATCGACATCAGTTCGATCGAAGTCAACATGGGCATCCTCATCGCCAAACACGCCGCCTAGCCGGAGTTCATGGCAGGGCTTCGATGACGCCGTGCCCGACGAACGCGACGTCGCCGCCCACCTTCACGGTTTCGACACGAGCCGCGGTGCCTTCGGCCTGCACGCGCAAAGTGCTTGGGCGGCCCGTGTATTGGCCCTGATGCAGGGTGAAGGTGTCGCCAGCTCGGGCCAGCCCATGCCGTAGCCGGTAGGCACCGATCGTGCCTGCGGCGCTACCCGTCGCGACATCCTCGATGATGCCGTCGTTGTTCCAGTGCCGTACTTCGACGGCCGCTTCGTCGAGCAGGACGGCGAACTGGGCGCCAGCACACTGCACCAATTCGGTGATGTCGTGCGAGATTCGGGCCCGCGCCAATACACCGGGCCGAACCGGCACGATCAGATAGCGGAGGCCGGTGCTCACCACTTCGAGTGGCAGATCCGACGCGAGCTCCTCGGCCGCGAGATTGAAGGCAGCAGCGACCCGCGCACCGTCGTCGAACGAGCCCAGGAACTCGGGCGGCCCTTGGTCGAGCAGGCCCGAGTAACCGCCAGCCGCGACGTTCGTGGTGATTTCGACTGTCTTGCTTGGCAACTGGAACTGCCAACTTTGGGCACCGTCAAGTCCGGACCGTCGATGCAGGACGGCTGCCGCTCCGATGATCGGGTGGCCGGCGAAGGGAAGTTCTTCGAAGAGGTCGAAGATCTTGGCGCGGACGGTTCCCGGCTGATCCGTCGGCTCGAGGAAGATCGCTTCGAAATGCCGCATCTCCTGTGTGATGCGCAGCATCTGCTCAACGCTCAGGCCGTGGGCATCGGGAAACACCGGCAAGCTGTTGCCACCGAATGGCGATTGGCTGAATACGTCGACATGGATGAAGCCGATGTCTCCCATGACGCCGATACCTGGCGCTCAGCTGTACGGCGCGGGCGGGGGCGGCGGTGGTGGCTCGAGGGGTTCCGATGGCGCGATCCCCCATTTGTCAGGGTTCTTCGCGGAGTACACGACGGGCATCAACTGGCCCATCGTCGGCCATGCGGTCACGGGGACGGCCATCCGTTGATAGACCACGTGCTCGTTCACGGTGGGTCCGTTGATGACGCCGCTGATGGTGACGAACTGTTCGCCGTCGGCGTCGGGGCGGGGGCTGACGCCGGTGATCAGCAGGGTGCCGTGCATCAGCTCGTTGCCGGGGCCACCGCGCGGGCCCCCCTTTCGGATGCGCGGCACCACGATCAACGCGATGGCTCCGAGCAACAGCAACAGCACAGCGAATTCCCACACATCGACCATGGTAGGACTGCAGCCATGAGCTCAATCGCCGATGACGTCACTCTCGCGCTGCAGCTGGCCGACCACGCCGATGCATTGACCCTTGACCGGTTCGGCGCACTTGACCTCCGGATCGAGACCAAGCCCGATCTGACGCCGGTGACGGATGCCGACCGGTCGGCCGAGGAACTGCTCCGCGGAGTGCTCGCCGAACACCGTCCAGACGATGCGGTTCTCGGCGAGGAGTACGGCGGTACCGCGGTCTTCGAGGGCAGGCAGTGGGTCCTGGATCCGATCGATGGGACCAAGAACTTCGTCCGCGGGGTGCCGGTCTGGTCGACGCTGATCGCGCTGCTGCAGGACGGCGTTCCGGTGGTGGGCGTGGTGAGCGCGCCTGCGATGGCACGGCGGTGGTGGGCAGGCACCGGCCAGGGCGCGTACACCTCGTTCCGCGGTGTACCCCGCGCCATCTCGGTGTCGGGCGTGGACGAACTCGCATCGGCCAGCCTGTCGTTCTCCGACCTCACCACCGGATGGGGCGAGCGGCGGTCCAACTTCATCGATCTCACCGACGCCGTCTGGCGGGTGCGCGGTTACGGCGACTTCTGGTCGTACTGCCTGGTGGCCGAGGGCGCGGTGGACATCGCCGTCGAGCCGGAGGTGAAGCTGTGGGACCTGGCGCCGCTCGACGTGCTGGTGCGCGAGGCCGGTGGGTCATTCACCACCCTCGACGGCACTTCGGGCCCCCACGCCGGCAGCGCGGTGGCGACCAACGGCCTGCTGCACGATCAGGTGCTGGCCAGGCTCTCTCCGGTGTGACTCGCTTAACAGGATCTTCCAACCTTACTCTGGAGTAAGATACGGTCATCGGCACTCCCCAACGACGCGAGGCTGCACACATGACCAACACCCTGCCGGCCAAGAACGGCACGAATGAGCGCCCCAGGCGCTCCGGATCCGAGAGCGCGGTCGGCCTGCAACGGCACAAGCGCTCAGCGACCGACATCGGGCTGGCGCTCATCACACCACTGCTTGGCCAGGAGTTCCTGGACAGGCACGGGCTCCGCGACCCGCTCAACCGTGGACTGCGCTACGGCGTCAAGACGGCGTTCACCGCGTTCGGCGCTTCCACCCGTCAGTTCAAGCGGGTGCAGAGCCTTGGCAAGCCGCCGACGCGTCTGCGTCCGAGTGGCGCCGACTACTTCGACCTGAACCCCGACGAGGACCAGAAGTTGATCCTCGAGACGGTCGGTGAGTTCGCCGAGGAGATCCTGCGGCCCGCCGCATACGACGCCGACGATGCTGCCGCCCACCCGGCGGACCTGATCGCCAAGGCCGCCGAACTCGGCATCACCGCCATCAACATCCCCGAGGAGTTCGACGGCATCGCCGCGCACCGGAGCACGGTGACCAACGCCTTGGTGGCCGAGGCGCTGGCATACGGCGACATGGGCCTGGCTCTTCCGATCCTGGCACCCGGCGGAGTCGCGTCGGCCCTCACTCACTGGGGCAGCTCCGGCCAACAGGCCACCTACCTGTCCGAGTTTGCAGGCGAGAACGTGCCGCAGGCGTGCGTCGTGATCGCCGAGCCGCACGCGCTTTTCGACCCGACCGCGCTGAAGACCACCGCGGTGCGCACGCCCAGCGGCTACCGGCTCTCGGGCGTGAAGTCGCTGGTGCCCGCCGCCGCGGACGCCGAACTGTTCGTCGTCGGCGCGCAGCTCAACGGGAGGCCGGCATTGTTCATCGTCGAAGCCGAGACCGCCGGGCTGACGGTCACCCCCGACCCGAGCATGGGCATCCGCGCCGCGGCGCTGGGCCGCGTCGAACTCGACAACGTCGCAGTGCCGCTGGAGAACCGCCTCGGCGAAGACGGTGCGGGAGACAGCGACTACTCCGAAGCCATCGCCCTGGCCCGATTGGGTTGGGCCGCACTGGCAGTCGGCACCTCACACGCGGTGCTCGACTACGTCATCCCCTACGTCAAGGAGCGTGAGGCGTTCGGCGAGCCGATCGCCCGCAGGCAGTCGGTTGCGTTCATGTGCGCCAACATCGCGATCGAACTGGACGGACTGCGTCTGATCACCTGGCGCGGTGCCGCCCGCGCCGAGCAGGGGCTGTCGTTTGCGCGGGAGGCTGCGCTGGCCAAGCGGTTCGCCT
>JAOPVF010000261.1 GCA_025963195.1 Mycobacterium sp.
CGTCACGTCGGACGGAATCGCGGTGGCCGAGTTCAGCTTGAGGACGGCACGCACACCGGTGCGGTTGACGTCGATCGACTCGACCCTTCCGATCTCGGTGCCGCGATAGGTCACCACGGACGTCGGGTACAAGCCACCCGAGGCGGGAAGGTCGACGTTGACCGTGTAGCGCCCTATGCCGACCAGCGCGGGCACGTTCACGAATCCGAACGCCATCACGCCGACGGCGACGACCGTGATCACGCCAAGGATCGCCAGCTGCGTCCAGACCGAACGAGACAACCGCAGACTGGGGCGAGCGAAGCGACGGGAGAAGGCACTGGGGCGAGCGAAGAAGGCCATGTCAGTACGCCCCCCAGCGATACGGGGCGATCAGCGGGTTGCCCGCCGTGTACGGGCTCGGCATCTGGCCGATCGTTCGGCCCCACTGCAGTTCGAGCGTGGTGAGGTCACCCTCCCACCTCGTTCCGGTGAACAGACTGCTGTCGATCCGGCTCAGGGTCAGATCGATGACGAGCGTGATGTTGGCGAAATCGCCGCGAAACCAGTTGGCCACCGTGCTCTTCACCCACGGATACGTCGAGAGGAAGTCCAGTCCCTTGGTGAGCGCTGGCCCGGCGTCGGCGAGTTCCCGAAACACGGGCGCGATGTTGCGCAGATTTCCGACGAGGGATTCCTTTGTCTGGTTGACCTTCGACTTGGCGATGGCACTGAACTTGCCGAGTGCGTCGATCGCGTCCGCCAGCTTGATGCGCGAATCCGACAGCACGGCAAGGGCCTTCGGGATATCGGTGAGCGCCTTGTCAACGACCTCGTCGTTCGCTGCGACCTGCCCGGCCAGGGAGTTGAGCTTCTCGGTGGCGGAGATGATGTCGTCGGTCTGATCGTTGAGCTGGGCGATGAAGACGTCCAGCTGGGTCAGCAGGCTCCGCATGTCGCTCTCGCGGCCCGCCAGTGCCTTGGCGAAGGCCTGGTTGATCTCCTGAAGCTGGCCCAGCCCACCGCCATTGAGCAGGATCGACACCGAGGCCAAGGTCTGCTCGGTGGTGGGATAGGTGCTGGCCGCCGACAGCGGAATCACCGATCCTTCCTTGAGCTGCCCCTCCGGCGCCTGGTCGACGGGCGGCGCGAGCTCGATGTGCATGGCACCGAGGAGACTGGTCTGCCCCACCTTGGCGGTGCTGTTCGCCGGTAGGTGAACATCGCCGTTGATGCGCATGGTCACCAGGGCATGCCAGTCCTGTACTTCGATCTTGGTGACGTTGCCGATGTTGACGTCACCGACCCGTACCCGCGTGTTCTGCTGGATGACGACCACGTCCGGCAACTGCGCCTGGATTGTGTACGAACCATCGCCTCCGCCTTCGGTTCCCGGCAGGCTCAGCGAGTTTAGGCCACGCCACTCGCATCCGGTGATCGTGAACAAGCACGCGACCACGAACGCCGCGATCAGCGTCCGCCTCACGGCGTACCCCCGGTCGGTGGCATCATCAGACCTGGCAAGCCCTGGCTGGGATCGGTCGACGTCGTGTCCGACAGCGGCGCTTCGGCAGGGAGCAGTGCGGCCGGATCGATCGGCGGAGGCGCCGCCGCGGGCGGCGGCAAGTGCGGATTCAACCGGTCTTCGCTATAGGTGATCTCATTGGGCCGCGCCGACGCACCGACGAACGGGTTGAAGCCGAGCGGCGGGAAGTTGTATTGCCGGTTCTTGATGATGGGCGCAAGGTACTGGACGCACAGCTTCGAGGATTGCTCCCAGTTCTCGCGTGATGCGGCCTGGATTGCGCTGCAGATGAATTGGACGGTGTTGGCGAAGTTGACGGGTGCCAGGATGCCCGTTACCGCGCTCTGCGCGGGCTGGTAGATGTTCATGAAGTTCTGGAATACGGTCGGTCCGATGTGCAGGACCTGCTTGACGTCGCCGCGGCTGTCGTTGAGCGCGGTAGTGACCGAGTTGAAGCGGTCGAACGTGACACCGAGGCTCTCTCGGTTCTCGGCGACGAAGCCGCGCAGGTCGTTCACCGCGCCGTCGAGGCCCTTGGTCGCGGCGGCGAATTCGTTGGGCGTGTTGGACAACACGGTGGTGACGTCGGCCAGGTTGGTGTTGAACGAGGCGAGCAGATCGCTGCTCGAGGACAGTGCGGAGACGAACAGCTGCAGGTTGCGCACCGTGCTGAAGATGTCGGTGCTGTGGTCCCCGAGTGCTGAAACCGCCTTGGACAGTTTGACGACCGTGTCGCGCGCGGTGTCGCCCTCACCGCGCAGGTTGGCAGCGGCACTGTTGACGAACTCACCAACCGGGCTGACCCCGCCGGGCGTAGTCGGTTGCAGGGAGTCGGTGAGCTTCTCCAGCTGTTGGCGCAAGTCGTCCCACTCGACGGGAACTGCGGTGCGTTCGATCGGAATGGTGGTGCCTGGAGCCAGTTTCGGACCGCTGGAGTAGGCAGGGACGAGCTGCAGGGCGCGGGCGCTGACCAGTGACGGCGAGAGGATCGCCGCCTCGACGTCGGCGGGCACCGGGTACTGCTTGTCGACCGAGAACGTCACCTTGGTGGCGTTGGGCTGCGGGTCGATCTCGTCGATGGTGCCAACGGCAACGCCGAGGATGCGGACCTCGTCGCCGGTGTAGAGACCGTTGGTGTTGGTGAAGTAGGCACTGAAGGTGTTCCTGCTGACGGGATTCCACCACGAGGTGGCCACCACCGATATCGCGACGGCCAGGATGACGACCAAAACGGCGGCCGTCACGATCCGCACTCTGCTCTTCACGGTCACTGCCCCCCAGCGGTCGGGACGGGCTGCGGCCCGATGAACGCAGGCGGCACCTCGCCTGGCGCCGGGACGTAGACCGGTGGCGGCACCAACAATGGCTCGAACGGGATGGGCGGACCTGGCGGAGGCCCGCCGGGCGGGGGCGCGGGCAAGGGTTCGCGGTACGGGTAGCAGCCGGTGGGGCCGGGCAGCGGCAGGCCGGCCGGACCGCATCCCTGATCGCCGGGGTTGCCCGTAATGGCGTCGGGCAGAGTCTGATTCGGGTCTCCACCCTGACCGGTACGCGGGTACGGCACCGGCAGCGCCGGGGTGCCCGGCTGCCCGGTCGGCGGGTCGACGAGCTGCGATGGTGCCAGCACGTTGGGGTCGAGACCGAGATCGGAGAACGCGGCGTCGATGAACGGCTGGGCGAACTGGCCAGGCGCAAGGTTGACAAGGGAAGCCTTGAAGAACGGTCCGGATCCGAGCACCTCGCCGAACGACATGGCGTACCGCCGCAGCAGATAGAGCGTGCGCTGCAGCTCCGTCTTGCGGTTGTCCAGGATCCCCAGCACACCGTTGAGCTTGTCGAGCGCAGGCTTGAGTTGCGTCCGGTTGTCGTCCACGAGACCGGACAGCTGGTGGGCGGCCGCGGTCAAGTTGTTCATCAGTGCGTCGACCGAACTCCGTTGGGACAGAAGTCCGGCCAGCAGGGCATTGGTGTCGACGACCAGGCTCGCGATCTGATCGCTGCGCTTGGCCAGCACCGCGGTGACTTTGTTCGCATTGGCCAGCAAGTTGCGTAGCTGCCCGTCACGGGTGTTGAGAGTGTCGGAGAACCGCGCCACTCCCTCGAGCGCGATCTTCAGGTCGGGCGGGGTGTCCTTGAAGGTGTCCGCCAGCGTGGTGAGTGCCGAGGACAGCTGTGTGGTGTCCAAAGCGCTGATGGTGGAGGTCAAGTCGCCAAGTGCGCTGGGCAGGTCGTAGGGAGACGTGGTTCGCTCGATCGGGATCGTGCCGGTGAGATTGCCGTCGCCGCGCGGCGTCACTTCAAGGAACTTGGTGCCGAGCACGGTTTCGGTCTTGATCGCGGCCTCGGTCTGTTCACCCAACTCGACACCGTCGCGGACGGTGAAGTCCACCAGCACCTTCGTGCCCTCCAGGCGAATGTCGGAGACCCGGCCGACGCGGAGGCCCGACACTCGCACGTCACTGCCGACCTTGATCCCGCCGGCCTCCGCGAAGTAGGCGGAGTAGTCGGTGGTGCCCTTGACGAAGGGGATCTTGTCGTAGGAGAAGGCGGCGATCACCAGCACGATCAGAATGAGGGTCCCGACCGCGCCGACGGCCAGCCGATTGCGTTCGGCCAGCGGCTTCACCTGCGGCCGCCGCAGCTTGATTCGCGTCATTTCGGTGTGCACCGTCCGGAGTCCTGGCCGGCGAGTTTGACGAACACGGGCTGCCCGCCCTTGCCGTTGACCTTGAGAATTGCATCGCAGAGGTAGAAGCCGAAGTAGTCGCCGTAGAGGCCGTTGCGGGCCAACACCTGGTAGGCGTCGGGAAGCGTCCTGACCAGGTCGTCGACGTAGTCGTGATCGGCCAGGATCTGGCCGGCGAACCGGTCGGTCTGCGCGACGGCCTCCTTGATCGGCTGACGGGCGACCGACAAGAGATCGGCGATGGAGCCCGCCGCGGCGTTGACGTAGGCCGTCCCCGTAGCGATGTCGGCCTTGCGGGCGGCCAGCTCACCGACGAGCTGGGACAGGTCGCCAAGACCTTGCGAGAACTGCTGGTCGTGCGCGGCGAAGGTGCCGAGCACGGTGTTCAGGTTGGTGATGACCTGGCCGATGAGTTGATCGCGGCCTGCCAGCGTCGTCGTCAGCGCCGAGGTCTGCGACAACACCGACGCGATGGTTCCGCCCTGGCCTTGAAAGACCTTGAGCAGCTGGCCGGACAGCGCGTTGACCTGATCGGGGTCCAACGCCCGGAACAACGGCCGGACCCCCCCGATGAGAGCGTCGACGTCGAGCGCCGGAGACGTACGTTCCAACGGGATCGTTTGTCCCGGTTGCAGTTTCCGCACCGATCCCGGCCCCTCCTCGAGCGACAGGTAGCGGTCGCCGATGAGGTTCTCGTAGCGCACGGCCGCCTTCGTGCCATCGGTCAGGACCAGTCCCTTGTCGATGGCGAAGTCGACGGTGACCGTCCCATCCTTATGCAAGGTCATGTCCTTGACCTTGCCTACCTCGACGCCGGCGATGCGTACGAAGTTGCCGCCCGTGAGTCCCGACACGTTCGTGAACACCGCGCTGTAGGAGGCGCGTGAGTCGAACCGGAACTGCCCGAACACCGTCACCAGAACGAACGTCGACACCAGGCACAGAGCGGTGAACAACGCGACCCGCGTGACGATCCGACCGGTTCTCCCCCTCATGGCTGTTCCTCGCTAGCTGCAGGCGGTACGGGTGGCGGCGGTGGTGCGGGCAGCTGCGGCAGGCCCGGGTAGAGCGGGGTGCCATCCGGCGCGTACTCCGGCGCGCCGTAGGCAGGTGCTCCGGGGTACGCCGGCCACGGGCCGGGTGCCGGGCCGCCCTGGTAACGGTTCTTCGGCGGTTCCGGCACGCCCTTGGTGACCGGGAAGTAGTTGGAGAAGCCGGGGAAGCCGATACCGGGATTGGGCCGAACATCAAGGCCCGTACCGAATCCCGTATCGGTGACCAGGTACTTCACCGGGAAGTTCTTGCTGACGTCGGGCAGTGAGCCGCAACTCGGCTTGCCGCCTGGCCCACCCGTGGCGTTGACGATCGGCAGGTTGTCGGGATACCGGTATGCATCGTCACCCATCAACAGCCCGGCATCCATGATCACCGATTTGCCGTTGCCACCCAACGCATCCCTGCCGCCGTGTTCCAGGAACCACTGGGCGCCCTGGAACAGGCACGTGTAGGTCGGCGAGTACTTGTCCAAGAGAGCGGTGGTCGGCTCGAGCAGGCCCAACGCACGCACCAGGTTGGGCTGGTTTGCACCGATCGTGTCGATGCCCGACTGGGAGAACCCGACCGCGGAGAGGAGCAGATCGTCCAATGCCTTCGCATGTGTCGTGATGGTTCCGCTGGTCGTCGAGAACGAGTCGAGGATCGACACGATGTCCTGTGCCGCATTCGAATACGCCTGGGCGGTCTGGCCGAACAACTGCCAGTCCTGCCGGACCGTCGGCATCCTCGGGTTCACGGCGAGCAGCACATTGTTCGCACCGGTGATCGCCTCGCCGATGCGATCACCCTTGCCGCGAACTGATTGGGCGACCGCCGAGAGCACCGAGTTCAGCTTCGCCGGATCGACGGAGTGAACTACCGATTGCAGGTTCTCGAAGACGGTGTTGACCTCGACGGTCACGTTACGGGAGTGCAGCACCGCGCCCGGCTTCAGCGGGGCGGGACTCGCATCGGAAGGCACGATGAGGTCGACGTACTTGGCGCCGAATGCGGTGCTGGACTTGATCTCCGCCTCGGCGTTGCTCGGCAGGTACTGGAACGGGTCGGAGTCGATCAACAATCGCAGGGACGCCAGGTTGGAATCGCTACCGATGGAACTGACTTCGCCGATCTGGACGCCGCGCAGCTTGACCTTGGCGCCGTTCTCCATGACGAGACCGGCCCTGTCGGAGACCAAGGTGAGTGGCACGTTGTTCCGCAGCGTCCCCGAGAACAGCAGAACCGTCATCGTGGACAGTGCCACGATGACGAGAAGCAGCACCGGTGCCCACCAGATCGGGTCGATCTTCCCGCGTCTGGCCGAGTTGTCCATCCCCGTCACCCCGAGAGATGGAAGTTGCCGGACTGCCCGTAGACGGACAGCGTGATGGTCAACAGGATGAAGACCCCTGCGGTGATGGAGGTGCGCACCGCACGGCCGACCGCTTCGCCGACGCCCGCAGGGCCACCGGTCGCGGTGTACCCGTAATAGGTGTGCACCGCCATCACCGCGGCCGCCATGGCGAGCGCCTCCAAGAAGGACCACAACAGGTCCGTTGGCTGAAGGAACGTCGAGAAGTAGTGGTCGTAGACGCCGCGAGACTGGCCGTAGATGATCGTCGTGCCGAATCGGGTTGCCAGGAACGACATCAGGACGGCGACGGTGTAGATCGGGATGACCGCGATGACGCCGGCCACGATGCGGGTGGAGGCCAGGTACGTGACCGCCCGGATGCCCATCACTTCCAGCGCGTCGATCTCCTCGTTGATGCGCATGGCGCCGAGCTGAGCGGTCGCGCCGGCACCGATGGTCGCGGCGAGGGCGACGCCCGCCGTCGCCGGGGCGATGAATCGGACGTTGAGGAACGCCCCGAGGAATCCGGTGAGCGCCTCGATGCCCACGTTCGACAGGGTGTTGTAGCCCTGCACGGCGATCAGCGCGCCAGTCGACAGGGTAAGGAAGCCGATGATGACGACCGTGCCGCCGATGACGGCCAGCGCTCCCGTGCCAAGACCCATCGTTGCGATCAACCGGAGCACCTCGGCCGGATAGCGCCGGACGGCGTCGGGGGTGGCCGCGAGCGCATTGCCGTAGAAGGCCGTCTGCTCCCCCAGTCGACGGGTTCCGTCGACGACCTTGTTCAGCGTCTCACCGCCGTGCGAGACGTCCTCCACCCGAGCACTCAAGGGGCGACCTTCACACCGAACGCCGTCGCCAGAATGTTGATCAGGAACAGCGCCATGAACGCGAACACGACGGTTTCGTTGACGGCGTTGCCGACTGCGGTCGGCCCTCCGCCGACTGACAACCCCTTGTAGCAGGCGATCAGGCCGGCCGACAGCCCGAACAGCAGCGCCTTCACCAACGACACGACCACCTGCGGCAGTCCGGTCAGCAGCGTCATCCCTGCGACGAAGGAACCCGGCGTGACGTGTTGGACGTACACCACGAAGAAGTAACTTCCAAGGAGTCCGACGACCGCGACAACCGAATACAGCATCAGCGCAACGAATGTCGCGGCGATCACCCGCGGCACCACCAGTGCCTGGACGGGGTTGACGCCGATGACCTTCATCGCGTCGATCTCCTCGCGAATCGTCCTGGCGCCCAGGTCGGCACACATCGCGGTCGACCCCGCGCCGGATACGACGATCGCGGTCACCACGGGACCCACCTGCGTCACCGATGCCAGCGCGGCACCCGCGCCGGACAGATCGCCTGCTCCGACCTCCAGCAGCACGATGTTCAGCGTGAAGACGATCAGGACCGTGTAGGGAATCGAAAGCACGATCGTCGGGACGATCGATACCCTTGCGACGAACCAGATCTGGTCGAGTAGTTCACGCCACGCGAAGGGCCGGCGAAACATCGCCGCAAAGGTCTCGCCCGCGAGGACGAAGAAATCGCCCATCGCGTTCATGGGCCTGACCAGCGCCGAGGCGTTCATCGCGCGGACGTTAAGCGCAGTAAAATTAGCTGTCAAACGGAAGGTTTCTAAGAATCAGCACGTCAAGCGCGGAGCGTGCAGGTCCCTCCCCCCACGGTCACTTTCGCTCACATTGATCGGATCTAATGGATTAAAAGTCTTGCGGGTCTGCCTCGGGTCGGTCCGGGCGCCCTGGCGCTGACTCTCGAGAGCTTCAACGCGAAGAGCCTGCGGGGCAACGCGTCGATCTCCCCGGCCAGGATGTCTCGGATCTCGTTCTCGTCGACCAGTTCTTCGTCGTCGCGGTCGATCCTAATCACGTTTTGGCGGACCATCTCCACCATGGCGTCGAGCAACGCGTCACGATCGTGGTCTCCATCCAAGAGCGGTAGCAGGTGACCGTCGAGCGGTGACAGCGGCACGGACTCGTGCCAGTGATTGAAGACGAAGGCCTCGCCGTCGTCACGGGTCAGCTCGGCCATTCGCCTGACCGGCTCGTCCAACCGCACCGGTGCGGACACCGGTCGCGCAGACACCGGATCGAGTCGGTATCGCGCCAGTCCTCGCGTGATCAGAACCTCGAAGAGGCCGTCGATGCGGACGTCCAAGTCGGGTGGTTCGTCCACGTCGGCGCGAGCGAGCCGCGTCCGGACGGTGCCGCGCAATTCGTGCCACGACAGCGTCCACGGCCACCGGGAACTGAGCGCGTCGAGGGCCGCCTTGACGGCCGGGTCGTACGCGACGATCGCGGGAACACCGTCGGCACCATAGCGTTGGTTCGAGTGGTCGAGCCGGGTCCGCCCTGTGACGGGCTGCACCCGTGCGGCAACGTGCAGGCGTCGGTTGCGGTTGCGATCAGTGGTCCGCGAAATCTGCTCTGCCCGTTCGGCCTTCACCAACAGCGTTTGGCGATGACTTCGGTTCACCACGAAGTCGAGATGTTGTTCGAGCAGGATGTGATCACCGCAGTGGACCTCGCGCAGGTAGTCGACGGCCAATGGTCCGTAGTTGCGGGCGAACATG
The DNA here is from genome assembly GCA_025963195.1 of Mycobacterium sp. Lineage (GTDB taxonomy): Bacteria > Actinomycetota > Actinomycetes > Mycobacteriales > Mycobacteriaceae > Mycobacterium. The sequence continues at coordinate 9,176 of JAOPVF010000261.1, forward strand.
TTCGCCGGCTGCGCCTCCGCGAGGTACTCCAGGCCGTGGGCGCGAGCGCGGCGCACGAAATCGCGGAAGTAGCACGGCGCGTTGAACGCCTCCAGTTCTTCGTGCAAGAGGTAGTAGTCGCCACTCACCGACGCCATCGCCCGATGATCGGCGACGGCTCGGGTCAGCACGCTGTCCGGCTCGGCGACGTCGTGGAGGAACTCGGCCATGCGGCGCGCACGAGCCACCTTCTCTGGCGGGCTGGCCGCATCGCCGACGCTGAGCAGCATGGCGTCGCGCACGATCTCCTTGGCCTTCCACCCCGGATACGCGTTGTAGCTGATGTAGGCCACCCCCGAGTCGGCCAGGTGTGAGCGACAGACGGTCAGGATGGCGTCCTGCACGTGAGCCGGCACCCAGCTGTACACGCCATGGCAGACGATGAAGTCGAACGGCCCGAGGGACGCCAAATCGACTTGGGCGATGTCACCGTCGAGCAGTTCGACGTTGTCCAGCCCGAGTGCTCGTACCCGCTCGCGTCCCTTGGCGACGTGCACGGGGGACAGGTCGATCCCCACCGCAGTCGCTCCGGGGTGCATTGCGGCGAAGGGGATCAAGTTGCCTGCGGCCGCACAACCGATTTCGAGCACTCGCGCATTGCCGACCTCGGGAGTTTCGAGACCAAAAAGCCATGCGATGGCAGCCAATTGGCCCGGGGCCGACCGGGGATGGGCGTATGACTCATAGGGCGCTACGTCATACGAGGCACGCAACTCGTCGATTCCCGCCTCGGCCCCGTCGTCGCCGCTCACGAGTTCAACGATTGGCAGTCATCCTTGGCGCCAACATCGGCGCGAACTGTGCGTTTGCCGTGACCGGTACCCCTTCACCGCACGATCGACCTCTTCGAAGGATGTCGCGCCGGTAGGCTCGACGGTCATGAGCGATGCGATTGACCCGGCAGTGCCTCCGAGCGGGACGGGTTGCGTCGAGTGCGACGACGTCAGCGGGTGGTGGGTGCACCTGCGACGCTGCGCGGCCTGCGGACACGTCGGGTGTTGTGACGACTCGCTGGCCCGACACGCCGCAGCGCACTGGCGTGCGACGGGGCATCCGATCATCCGGTCGTTCGAACCCGGCGAGGATTGGTTCTGGAACTACCAGACCACCGAGTACTACGACGGCCCCGAACTTGCTGAGCCGCAAAGCCATCCAGCCAATCAGAGCGTGCCCGGTCCACGCGACCGCGTGCCCGCCGACTGGATGGCGCAGTTGCAGGATCGAAGCGACTAAAGCGCTGTGGTGAAGGCGGGGGGCGACAGCACGTTCACGGTGCTGGTCGCATTCGGCGCGAATCTGGCGATCGCCGTTGCCAAGACCGCGGCCGCTGGGATATCCGGATCCGCGTCGATGAGCGCGGAGGCAGCGCACTCCTGGGCTGACACCGGCAACGAGGTCTTCCTTCTCATCGCCAATCGGCGCGGCGGCCGGGCGGCCGACGAGCGACGCCCGCTCGGCTACGGGCGCGAGGTCTACGTGTGGTCCCTGCTCGCCGCCGTCGGCCTGTTCGTCGTCGGTGCGGCGGTCTCCATCTGGCGGGGCGTCACCGAGCTGCTGCACGGCACGGAAGGCGGCGAAGACTACCGACTGGCCTACCTGGTGCTGGCCGTCGCCTTCGTTCTCGAAGGTACCTCCCTACTACAAGCCGTTCGCCAACTCCGCAACGACGCAAGGAGTTTCGACACCGACGTGTTGAAGTACGCACTGTTGACGTCGGACCCGACGGTGCGTGCGGTGTTCGCAGAGGACAGCGCGGCGCTGATCGGCATCGTCATCGCCTTCCTCGGCATCCTGGGCCACCAGCTCACCGGCGAGGTGCTGTGGGATGCCATCGGCTCCATCCTGGTCGGAGTCCTGCTCGGCGTGGTGGCAGTCGTGTTGATCGACCGCAACCGCCAGTTCCTCACCGGTGAGCCGGGCTCGCCGAGAATTCGCGACGCGCTCGTCGCCCTCCTGGCCGGCTTCCCCGAGGTGGCCACCGTGCGCTTCCTGCGCCCCGAATTCATCGGACCGAAGCGGCTCTTCGTCATCGCCAGCGTCGATCTGGTTGGCGATTCCACCGAGTCGTCGGTCGCCAGGACGCTGCGGATGCTCGAGCATCGCCTCGAGGAGGAGCCCTACGTCGCCGAAGCAGTGCTGACGGTTTCCGAACCCGATGAACCGGGTACCCCAGCGCTGTGAGCAGCCCAGAACCCAAGACGAGCCAGTCCGACGTCGGCCCGGACGGAGCCGAGGACGTGCAGAGCGATCCGGCCAAGGGTGCCGACGAGAAGTCCGACTGGTCGGACGAGGGCGGCGCCACCCCGGAGGGTCCCGCCGACGAGGGTGAGGAATGACCGCGACAACCGTACGTTCGGCGCAGAATCTGCCTATTGCGCGTCGGCCAGGGCCTGCTGCGCAGCGTTGTAGCCGGGAATGAACGTGATGCCAGGGCCGCCGTGACAACCCGCACTCGCCAGGTAGAGCCCGTCGATCGGAATCGGTTGGTCCACATAGCCCTTCGGGCCGGGACGGTTGACCCCCATTTGATCGGGATGGATCAGACCGTGGCAGTAGTCGCCGCCCGGCGCACCGAACATCGTGCCCATGTGCTTGGGCGTGAAGGTGGTGTGCTTGAGGATCAGGCTCTCGAAGTTGGGGGCCAGCCGGGTGACCTTGTCGATGACTCGCTGCCCCATCTCCGCCTTCATGTCGCCGTAAGTTGACCGAGACTCCGCTTCTCCCCAATTGCTCCTCGCGTCCGCAACGGGGAACCACAGCGAGAACGCCGAGACCGCGTGCTTGCCCGGGGGCGCCAAACCGGGATCGTTGACCGAAGGGATCTGCAGCGCGATGGACGGGTCGGCAGGCACGACACCGTGCCTGCATTCTTCCCACTGTCGTTGCAGCTCTTCGGGGGTACTGAAGATGCCGATGTTCGATTGCAGGGCGGGGTCGTTGAGCAGTTCGTACGGCGCAGCGAACTCCGGTATGCCGTCGAGCGCGAAGTGCATCTGCAGGTAGCTTCCGCGATGGTCGATGCGCGAGAACCGCTCCCGGACATCGGCAGGCAACGCGCCGGGGTCGACCAGCGTGTTGACCGTGAGGTCCGGTGCGACACCCGAGATGACGACGGGTGCGGTGATCGTGGTGCCGTCCTCAAGGCGAACACCGGTGACGCGGCCGTCGCCGACCTCGATCTCCTCCACCTTGGACCGCAGCCTCAGCTCGCCGCCGTTCGACCTGAACACCTCGCAGAGATGGGACGTCAGCGCGCCGATACCGCCGACCAGCTTCTTGACCAGTAGCGCGTTCTCGTCGGGTACGGCGAACCCGTAGGCCAGTGCCGCGGCGCTGCCCGGAGTCGCGGGCCCGCGGTAGGTCGTGTTGACGGCGAGCAGCGCCAGCATGCCCCGCAGCGCGCCGTGCTTCTCCCTGTCGGGCAGGTAGCGGTCGAGCACGTCGGTGACCGACCCGAACAGCAGGTCGGTGATGGTCGATCGCTCGAATTCGTTTGTGGCACAGGCATACATCTCATCGAGCGTCTTCGGGGGTTGGCCGGCGTCGAACCGGCCAAGCGCCCGGGTCGGCGCCTGACACCAGGCCATCAGACCCATCATCCCGTTGACGGCTTCGGCTCCGTGCACCTCGTTCATGTGCGTCATTAGCTTCATCGGGTCGGTGTAGTAGACCAGCGGTTCGTCGCCGACGCCGCGCAGTGACACCGACATCACGTCGAGGTCGACCGTTGCCAGTTCGTCCAGGCCGAGTGCGCGGCTCACCACAGCCGACGTCGGAATCTGCACCGAGCCGGCGATCTCGAACTTGAAGCCGTCGAACAGCTCCACCGTCGAGGCCATGCCGCCCGCATAGAGCTTGGAGTCCAGGCACAGGGTGCGGAGCCCGGCGCGCTGAAGCAGGGTGGCCGCGGTCAATCCGTTGTGGCCCGCACCGATGACAATCGCGTCGAAGTCCGTCATGAATCGAGGCTGACACGCACCCGATGTTTTGTCAATAATGACAAAACTTCAGCTGCGCTCGCTCTCCAACCCCTTCGCGACCGAGTCCAAAGCCGTGCGGCACAGGCGTGCGAGTTCGGGTAGCGACCGGTTGGGATCGAGCATCCACACCTCCATCGCGCCGAACACCGCCGCGGCGACGCACCGCGCCGTCACGGTGATCCGCAACCGCTCGTCGGTGCCCGGCGCGGGGGGCTCGTCACGGGTCAGGAACTCCTCGACCGCCTCGGCGAAGTCCGCCTCGACCTGCCGGATGTGCCTCACGATCCGGCCGGGATCAAGTTCCTGGGCGCGCAGTTCGGCGATCCTCGACACGGCGTCGACGTCGTACGGAGCCGACATCACCGCCGCATGCACGGACTCGATCAGGGATTCCTCACCAGACTGGTTGGCCAACGCGGTACGGAACCACTCCACGCCCGCGTCGTAGTCGGCGAACAACAGATCCTGTTTGGAGGCGAAGTGCCGGTAGAAGGTGCGCAGCGACACCCCGGCATCTGCGGCGATCTGGTCGGCAGACGTGTCCTCGACGCCTTGCGCGAGGAACCGCACCAACGCCGCCTTGCGCAGCGCCTCACGCGTTCGCTCGCTCCGCGCCGTCTGCGCAGGTCGGACCATGTCGGTAAGGTACCCGAACTCAGTGCCGCGGACCGACGAGGGCGATGGCGGCCGCGACCGCTTCCTCGGTGATGTCGCTCATCCGTCCGCCGTCCTCGACGGTGATCGCGGTCAGCTCGCGAAGCCCGCCGAGCAGCATGATGATCCGCTGCCGGGACACCGGCGCGGCAGCGCGGAACCCCTCCGAGTCGGTAATCGCCTGCACCATCTCGATGAAGTTGTCCATCGCCTCGCGCTGCAGACGACGGGCCGTCATGGCGAGCGCGGGAACATCGCGAATCCAGCTCAGCATCAACGCCGGACGGGATTCGACGGACGCGATCCAGGCCTCGATGGCCTGCCGTGCCTGGGCATCCCACGGCGCTCCTGGGTCGACGGCTGCGGTGATCTGCCTGACCTGTTCGGCGTTCGCTTCGGCCAACAGTGCGACGAAGCATTCGTCCTTGCTGGTGAAGTGCTCGTAAAAGGTTCGCCGCGACGTCCGTGCGCGCCGGACGACGTCGGCGATCGTCGTCTTCGGATAGCCGTCCTCGGCGATCGACTCCTCGAGCGCGTCGAACAGACGTTGCCGAAAGCTTGCGTTCACTGCTTTGGGATCGTACCGGGGCCGCGCGTGCGTCTACCCGCCAATGCCTGATCGACCGGGTCCGCGACTTTGCCGACGGGGCGCCTAGCGCTATCTGGGGAGTTTCGACTCCATCTTGTCGGCGACCTGGGCGGCGTCCGTCAGGGTCGCCGGCTGCTGCGGCTTGCACGCCTGGATGTCGAAGATCAGGTTGGCGGCGACCGTGAGAAACCGTTGACACGACCGCGTCTGGTCACCACTGCCACGGGTGAACGGCAACGACAACTCGGTGTCGGTTCTGGTCAGGTCGCCACTGAGCCACGCGGGCAGGGGCTGGTCATTGAGCCTGATGTTGACGTGGTGGTTGGTGCACTTCGACCATCGGTCGACCGACTGCGCGAAGAAGTCGCGCGCCCCGTCGGCCGTCCGGTAGGAGACCACGGACTGCACGACGAGCGAATCCCACTGATCGCTGTCCGGTTGCCGAAACAGCTGTTGGCGCACCGACTTCCAGTGGGTCGGGTCGTAGACCGGGCCCTCGTTGACCTGCCAGACGCCCAGGCAGTTGAGATTGGGCAGGAGATTGCGGTGGTCGCCCATCACGGTGACGATCGGATGCGGGTTCATCGCGTTCGTCCCCATAATGGCGTTGACCTCTGCGGCATCGAGCAACAGCCCTTCGAGCGCGGAGTCCGAAACGGCCTTCGGCGACTCCGATGCCCCCGTGGCGGCTCCTCCCCCACATCCGGCCAACGCCAGACAAAGCGCAAGCACGCCAATGACACGCAGCTTCACGGGTACTCGGATCTAGGCGTGCGTACCTGCCGCCGCGCACGCCTCCTGAACCTGTTCGGCGTTGTTGTTCATCGAGGTGGCAGTGTTGTTCAGGCTGTCGCCAGGGATGCGCAACCCCATCTTGACGAGCAGTGCCGTCGCCCCCAACGACCAACTTCGCATCGGACTCGCGATCTCGGGCTGCAACCCCGGGACGTTCGACGCGTCCATCGCGGTACCAGCGGCCTGCCGCAACGCGGTACGGCCCACCTCGTTGCTGCTCTGGACCGCCGGGTCCGAGTAGTCGGAACCCTCGAAGGAGTCGGCGAAGCTGCCGTAGTAGTTCGAGGCGCCGTCGAGCACCTGGCCGAATGCCTGGCA
>JAOPVF010000267.1 GCA_025963195.1 Mycobacterium sp.
CACGGGCAGCCGGCGGACGGCGGTTTCGGTGCGTTCCAGCACCTCCAGAAGCTGCTCGTGGCTCAACCCGCTCACGTCCAGGCAGGCGAGTGCGTCGACCGCGACGTCGAGTGCATCCAGCACCTCGGCGTGGTCTCCAAAGTCCTCGTAATCGGGGACCGCACTCAAACCCATACCCGAACACTAGTTCGAATGACCGACGAGCAGGCCAGGAATGTGACGCCTGAAGCCTAAGTGACACAAGGGATTACGAGCTGTGGATGAAATGTCGGCCTGTGGATGAATTCTGCAAATCCTGCCGAGATCTGCTAGGCGACCGGAGGCACTAAAGCGCGACGGCCTCGATGCGTGCAGGCACGTGCTTGTGCCACGGCGTGCCTGCATAGGCGTCTCGCCACTCCACCGACGTCAACGCATTCGGCGCGACACCAGGCGTACTGGACAGGCCATCGGCGTCGACGTGGTCGAGCCCGTACCCGTTGGGCAGCGAGACGTGTCCGGGCAACATGGCGTCGTTGACCTCGACGGTCGCCACCGCAGTGCCCGCCGCCGTCGTCACCCGCACACGGCCGCCGTCGACCAAGCCGATGACACCGGCATCCTCGGCGCTGATTCGCAGCGCACCGTCGGTGTCCTTCTTGCGCCAAGTTGGATCGCGCAGGATGTCGTTGGCGGTGTAGGCGCGACGCTCACCTGCCGACAACACCATGGGGAACTCGGCGCTGGTGTGCTCGGCGCGGGCGGAGCGCAACGCGCGGATCTCGTCGAGCATCTCCGGTATCTCCAGCGCGATCTCGTGGTCGGGATGGGTGATCAGCGCGAAGTCGTCGGAGTACTCGTGCTCTGTGAACGTGATGCCCGACCGGCTCGACAGGATCGCCTCGAAGAGCGCATTGCCGTCGGGGTGGCCGGCCCGACGCACCGCGTCCGGATAGCTCATCGCGGTCTTTTGGGCCAGTCCCCACAGTGCGGCGGCGCCTGCCAGCCCGTCGGGCAGCGTCGGCCCCAACGTCTCGTACAGCACGAACGGCAACACCCGCCCCAGAGCCGGATTGGCGCTCACCGCACCGAGGAACGCTTGTGCGTAGGCGTCCAGGCCCTGCGCGGCCGCACGTCGAAGCGGCATCAGTTCCTCGTCGTCGACGACGCCGAGGGCGCGCACCAGCCGCGCCCAGATCTCCGGCTCGGGCAGCGTGCCCGGCAGCGGCTCGAGTACCGGATGGCGGAGGTGAAAGGTGTTGTGCGGGAACTCCAGATTGAAGAACGTCGCCTCGGCCTTCTCGAACTGGCTGGCGGCGGGCAGAACGTAGTGAGCGAGCCGGGCCGTCTCGGTCATGGCCACGTCGATGACGACGAGGAACTCCAAGGACTCAAGCGCCGCGTGCACCAAGGCCGAGTCGGCGAGTGAGTGAGCGGGATTGCTGCTCTCCACGATCATCGCGCGGAACCGGTCGGGGTGGTCGGTCAGGATCTCCTGAGGTACCACGTTGCTCGGCACCAGGCCTGCGATGATCGGTGCCCCGGTCACCGGTGAACGACCAACGCCAGCCACCCCGAACAGCGGCGCGAACGACGAATGCAGATGCTGGCCACCACGTTTGGCGAAGTTGCCGGTGAGGATCCACAGCATCTTGTTGAGGTAGGAGGACAACGTGCTGTTGGGCGCCTGCTGGATGCCGAGGTCCTCGAAGACGGACACGCTGGCCGCGGCCGCGATCCGGCGGGCTGCCGCGCGCAGCAGGTCCTCGTCGACACCGCAGCGTTGCGCATAGTCGGCGATCGGCACGTCGGCGAGCACCGCGCGGACGGCGTCGGAGCCGTTGACGTGTTCGCTGAGGAATTCCTCGTTGCAAAGCGCCTCCTGGACCAGCACCGCGGCCAGCGCCGCAAGGCACCACGCGTCGGTGCCTGGGCGCACGCGCAGGTGGAAGTCGGCCAGTTTGGCGGTATCGGTGATCACCGGGTCGATCACGATCATCGAGCGCGCCGGGTCCTTGGCGATTTCGTTGAGCACCGTGCGGGCGCGTGGAAAGCTCTGCGACATCCACGGGTTCTTGCCGACGAAGACCGACACCTCGGCGTGCTCGAACTCTCCTCGGGTGTGGCCGCCATAGAGATGCTGATCGACCCAGTTCTCCCCGGTCTTCTCCTGCGCCAAGGCATTTGACCGATACCGCGATCCGATCGCCTTGAGGAAGGCACCGCTGTATGCGCCGCCGAGATGATTGCCCTGGCCGCCACCGCCGTAGTAGAAGATCTTGTTGCCACCGTGCTCGTCGCGGACCTTGGCGAAGCCCTCGGCGATTTCGGATATCGCGGTGTCCCAGTCGATTTCCTCGTAGCTGCCGTCGGGCCGCCTGCGCAGCGGTGACGTCAGCCGGTTGACGTTGTTCTGGTAGTGATCGAGCCGCAGGGCCTTGTTGCACGTATAGCCCTGCGAGGCGGGATGGTCCTTGTCACCGCGGATCTTGATCAGCTTGCGGTCCTCGACCTGCACGATGACGCCGCAGTTGCACTCACACAGGATGCAGGCCGTCGATTGCCACTCTTGCGGAGCCGCTTTGGCGGCGACATCTACGTTGGCCGTCTGGTCAACTGTCATTTCGAATCCCCTTTTGGTATCTCGGCCTGCAGAAGCGTGCGCAACTGGCGGTGGGTCACGTCGAGCGGTTCGACGCCGCGGGTGGCGCGGGCCATCACGATGGCGCCTTCGATCGCCGACGTCATGAACACCGCCAGCTCCCGTGCGCCGTCCGGGGTGACACCGTCGCCGACGAGCCGCTGCGCAATCAAGTCGGTCCAGCGGGTGAACGCTGCGCCCGCACGCTCGAGCACCTCGACGTTCTCGCCCTTGGCCGGGTCGCCTGCCTCGACGGCGACGGCGACCACGGGGCAGCCCGCGCGGTAGTCGGTCTTGGTCAACTGCTTGCGGAACCAGGACACCACGGCGTCCAAAGCGTCGAGACCCGTTGCAGCCGAAGAGATGCGGGCCGCGGTGTGATCGCTGGCGAAGTCTACGGCTTCGCACAGCAACTGTGTGCGCCCGCCGGGGAAGTAGTGATACGCCGATCCGCGGGGCGCACCGCTGTGTTCGAGGACGTCGGAGATCGCCGTCGAGTGCGCGCCTCGCTCACGGATCAGCAGTGCTGCCGAAGCGACCATCCGGTCGCGGGGGGAGGCCACCTCGTCGTTTCCTTCCGCCGGAGTTATGTAGAGCATCATACATAGCGCCTGTCGGTCATGGATCTCGTCGTTCGCCGGGGCGTCCCCCGATCGGATGACGCGAGTTTCCACGCAACTTCGCCCGCTTCGTCGCGCTTCCTGCGGTCACCGCCGGAATCATCGGTGGTGCCGCGCTCGGACTGGCAGGCATGGCGAACGCCTCGACCACGGCCCAGCCCGTATCGACAACCTCAGCCAGCGCTGAGCCCTCAACCGAGCAGGCCCTCCCCGCATCGGGGGAGGGCCTGCTCGGTTCTACGGAACTGGCGTCAGACGGTGGCGGCCTCGTTCAGCTTGTTGAGGGTGTTGGTGGCCTCCAGGTACTCCTCAACCCACCGCTCGATGACGGCGGAGGTCTTTTCCACCTTGCTGAACTGCCCGACGACCTGGCCGACCGGGTTGAACGCGACGTCGACCGTCTCGTTCGGGTACTTGTGAGTGGCCGCGACCGCAAGCCCGGACACCATGAACTGAAGAGGCATGCCGAGCGGCTTGGGGTTGTCCGGGTTCTCCCAGGCATCGGTCCAGTCGTTGCGCAGCATCCGCGCCGGCTTGCCGGTGAACGAGCGGCTCCGCACCGTGTCGCGGCTACCCGCCTTCACGTAGGCGGCCTGCTGAACCGGGGTGTTCTCGGCCTCTTCGACCATCAGCCACTGCGAGCCCGTCCATGCGCCCGCAGCGCCCAGCGCCAGGGCCGCGGCGATCTGCTGACCGCTGCCGATGCCACCGGCTGCCAGCACGGGGACCGGGGCGACCTCCTTGACCACCTGCGGCCAAAGCACGATCGACCCGACCTCTCCGGAGTGCCCGCCTGCCTCGCCGCCCTGGGCGATGACGATGTCGACACCCGCGTCCGCATGCTTGCGCGCCTGCGAAGGGGAGCCGCACAGCGCGGCGACCTTGCGACCCTCGGCGTGGATGTGCTCGATCATGTCGACGGGGGGAGTGCCGAGCGCGTTGGCGATCAGCGTCATCTTCGGATGCTTGAGCGCCACCTCGACCTGCGGGGTGGCGGTCGCCTCGGTCCAACCGAGCAGTCGCATCGTGCTCTCGT
>JAOPVF010000268.1 GCA_025963195.1 Mycobacterium sp.
CCTCGGCCATCACGCCCATGTTTCGGGCGGCCGCGGCGGCCATGACTTTGTCGAGCTGCGACCAGTCGTAGTTGTTGTCCTGCTGTTCGATCAGCCCCCATGGCACGAACACGCGAATGTTCTGCACGCCGATCGACTGCAGTTGGTCGAGCGTGGCATCGATGTCGGCCTGCGACATGCCGTAGAGGTTCGACTCGGCCATGCCGATGGTGTTCGGCGTATTGGTTATCTCCGCGACTTGGGTGTACTCGTAGGCGGCCATCCTGGGCGGTGACACGAAGATCCCGCTGGAGTACGCGCTGACCATCGCTACTGGGATTACCGCGATGACAGCACGTGTCGCGATAGAGCGAAACAGAGTGCCTCTGCACTTGTTCATTGGGGGAGCCTCGTTTCGTTCAAGACCGAATTTTTCGACATCACCGTCAACCGGTGGGGTTAATTTACTCACTCGACAGCAAATATGTATGGCTATTGACGTGAACTGCAAGTTACCGTTCTGAGGACGCCCTCAGCTCAAGCCCTGACAGCCGCCGCCCTTCGCACTCCGCTGCACGTATGGCAAACAATCGGGGAAATGGTATGCATTAGCGCCGTCCGATCACGTGCAGATCTCGTTTCTATCAAAACGCCAGCTGAAAGGCATTGTTTCGCGACAAACTACCGGTCGTTGCGGAATGGCCCAATAGCGACGCTCCGTGCCAAGTTAGCTACAGCCAATAATCACCCATCCGGCGGGGTGATCGCCCCCCGTGTGGCAAACTTATATTTACGAAGTCGAAAATTTAGCCAGCAAGCAGATGATCTTGTGGGAGTTACCCTCTAGAAGTGGCGGTGGCGGACGACGAAGCGGTACCGGCCGGCGTAAACCCGCCCCCCCGACGCAGCGCCTACGTTCCGGCCGTGGCATTGGAGATCAGGAGTGCCGCCCGCACTCAACGTCAAGCGCAGAACACGTCGCGACAGATGCGCATCCTGACCCTCACGACCCGCATCGGTGCGGTCGTCACCGTTTTCTTCGGCATCCAGCAGTTCCTCATCGCGCACGACGTATGGCTCGCATACATGAATCTGGGTAGCGCCATCGCGTTCCTTCTCATCCCACAGCTGTACCGGTTCAATGAGCTACTGCCGCCGAACCTCTTCTTCTTCGTCGCATTCACGTCGATCGTCACCTCCTCCGTCTACATCGGCAGCGCGGCAGGCCTGCACTTCTACTTCGTCGTAGCGGCAGCCATCGCAGTGCTCGTCTTCGGGATCGACCACATCGTGTTGGCCTCTGCCTGGGCCGTGCTCGGAGCCAGCGCGGTGATCGCGCTCGAGTTGCGGGTACCGCACAACACCGGCGTCGAACCCCAGTGGGCGTTCACATCGGGTTTCATCGCCAACACGATCGCCGTCGTGGTGCTCGTGTCCGCGACGATCTACTACGCGCTGCGCGAGATCGCCAGCGCCGAGCGGGCGATGGAGGCCGAATACCAACGCTCCGAATCGCTCTTGGCCAACATCCTGCCCGCATCCATCGCGGAACGGCTAAAGAACCCGGCGCACAACATCATTGCCGACAAGTACGACGACGCCTCGATCCTGTTCGCCGACATCGCCGGCTACACCAAGCGCGCCAGCGACACCACACCGACCGAGCTCGTCCGATTCCTCGACGCCCTCTACACCGATCTCGACGCTCTCGTCGACCGCCACGGCCTGGAGAAGATCAAGACGAGCGGCGACTCCTACATGGTGGTCAGTGGCGTACCGGAGTCGCGGTCCGACCACCTCGAGGCCCTGGCAGCCCTCGCACTGGACATGGCGGACGCGGTGGCAGGCCTCAAGGATCCACAGGGTCGGGAGGTCCCCCTGCGAATCGGCCTCGCAGCCGGACCGGTGGTCGCGGGCGTGGTCGGTGCGCGCAAGTTCTTCTACGACGTCTGGGGGGACGCCGTGAACGTGGCTTCACGCATGGAGAGCACCGACGTGGAGGGCCGCATCCAGGTACCCCATGACGTCTATCAACGCCTCAATCCGGACTTCAGCTTCGAGGAGCGAGGCGAGATCGAAGTCAAGGGCAAGGGCGTCATGCACACCTGGTATTTGACCGGGCGCCGACCTTAGACCTTGCGGTTCTCCGACTTGATCAGCCACGCGAGCTTCTCAAGCCCGTCGATGAGCTGGTGCAGGATGTCGGCCGTGCTTGGGTCTTCGGCGTCGACGTCGTCGTGCACCGCACGCATCGTCTCGACCGTCGCGTACACCCGTGCGGTGACCAGGTCGACCGCCTCGGTGGTATCTACCTCGTAGACCGGGAATTGCGGCAACGTCGTGGTGGCCGCCACGGTGTCCGATCGCCCGTCAGGCACGGCGTCCAGAGCGCGCAGCCGCTCGGCGATGGTGTCACTGGCCGCCCGCGCGAAGTCGACGAGTTCGTCGAGCTGCAGGTGCAGGTCGCGGAAGTTCGATCCCACGACGTTCCAGTGCGCCTGCTTGCCCTGTAGGTGCAGTTCGATCAGGTCCACCAGCACACGCTGCAAGTTACCTGCGAGCTTGGGTGAGGCCTCGAAGGCGGTGATGTCGGCGTCGTTTCGACGAGTTGCACTGGTCATGATGAGCTCCCTTTCGTTCACTCGGTACAACACCGTCTCGACCTGGATCTATGGCATTCGCACCGGTGAGTGCCCTCACACCGGCTGCTGCTCCTGCTGGTCCTGCTGGGCGAGTAGCCGGGCGTAACCCGCGCCCATGCCGAGCAGGACGAGACCCACCACGATGAAGACGACGACGCGGAAGATGCCGTCCAGTGTGCCGAGATCGAAGAGGAACAACTTCGCCAGCGCTGCCGCTACGAGTGCCATACCAGCGCCGATCGGCACCGAGCGCTCGTTGCGCGGCAGCTTGACGGCGTAGCGGAACACGCCCGCCGCCAGACCAATCCAGCAGATCGTGGATGCCACGTGCCCGGCGAAGAAGCCGTAGACTTCGCCGCCGAACAGCACACCGGTGGTGACCGTGAACATCGTGATGGCGTACATGCCGATCAGCGCGACCGCGGTCCACCCGAGTCGGATGACGTCGTCGGCCTTGCCGATCCATGACCACGTGATCGCCACCGCGCACGCCACCAGCAGGAGGCTGGCGATCAGCGTCGAGACGGCCACCCCCGTCGTTGCCGGGGTCGCAGTACGAAGCATCTCGGGCGACGCGTAGCCGAGGTAATAGCCCGCGCCAGCCACGCCGAAGGCCATGGCGCACCAGCGGGCGACCGTGCTGCCACGTCCCGCCATCGCGACCACCGCCGACATCGTCAACAGCAACGGTGCGGCCACAGGGCCGTCGAACGCGACGGCCACCGCGATGAGCGCGGCCGCCGCCGAGAGAATCGACCAGATCTGACGCACGGCACCCGTCACGTTCGGCAACCGATCACCGACGAGCACGATCGCGAGAAACACCGCCGCCAGGACGCCCGCCGACAGCGCGGACGTCACCCGATCGGCCACGGCCGAGACAGCCAGCACCGGCAGCGTTCCGGCCGCCGCCAGCAGTGCTGTCGCGACCGGTCGACTGCTGCGGGGCAGCAGGATGAGGGCGCTGACGATGGCCAGTACCGCGGCGATGCCGCAATAGCCGGCGACCCAAGCGGCGTGGCCCGAGCCGCGCGGGACCGCGGCAAGCGCAATGAGCAGGGGCAGCGTGGCCGCAGCCACGCGCGCAGCGTGCAAGCCGACCCAGTCCTTGCCGAGTTGCACCGGCAGCGTCGCGGCGGACAGCGCCAGCATGAATCCGACCAGTAGCAGAGTGATCCCGTCGGTCACCACCGGCCCCAGCCCGATCAAGGCCACCAGGACCAAGAGGCCCAGATGCTCGGAGTCCCAGCGCCTGGCCAGCGTCAAACCGCCGCCGGCGACGACGGCCGCCAGCACCAGACCCACCGGCGCCGTCACCCAGGCGTAGATGGTGGTGACGGCGATGACGTCGATGTAGGCGGCGGCGATGCCCGTGGCGGCCAGCGCGATCGCCCCGACGCGTCCACCCGGCCTGGTGTTGAGCCACCATCCGGCACCGGCCAGGGCTCCCGCCAGAACGGCCCCCGCGGTCACGCGAAACTCCGGGCGCAGGATTCCGGCCTGGGCGGCCAGCACCAGGAGCAGGACCACGCCGACGAGCGTCACGGCGACACCTGCCACCGCGAGGACCTTGCCGATCCAGCCGTCGGAGTTGGGCGCGATCTGGGTCGGAGCAGCTTGGGCCGGGGCCGGCCCGGCCTGCGCAGCGGGCTTCCGGTACGCCGCAGGCTGCGCGACGTACTGCTGGTACTGAGGCTGGTATTGCGGGTAGTAGTACGGCACTGGCGCCTGTGCAACGGGCTGTGGCGTCCGCTCGGCCATGATGCGCTGCAGTTCGCGCAGATCGGTCGAGGCGCGCGCCAGGTAACTCGCCATCGTCGCGAAGTCTGCCGAGAGCCTGGAGATGACGGCATGATCGGGTTCGGTCATGGCGTCATCGTGGCACCGGGAATCGCGGTGGTCTTGAGTAGTCCTACTCGACATAATTCCCCAGTCGCTTCGCTCCTGCCCTCCGTACCGTCACTCCTGGTCGAGGCCGTGCTCGATGGCATAGCGGGCCAGTTCGACCCGGTTGGCCACCTGCAGCTTCCGGAACGTCGCTTGTACGTGGTTCTCGACGGTGCGGTGGCTCAACGACAGCCGTTCCGCGATCTGCCTGGCGGTCAACCCCTTCGCGACGTATCGCAGGACCTCGGTCTCGCGTTCGGTGAGGCTCGGCATCCCGGATCCGGCATCGGGCGTCGAGGCCATCCGCCGGTACTCCCCCAGCACCAGACCGGCAAGGCCGGGAGTGAACACCGCCCGGCCCTCGCCGGTGGCGCGCACGGCCGCGGCGAGTTCGGCCTTCGACGCGCTCTTCACCAGATAGCCGGTGGCGCCGGCCTTCACCGCCTCGAGGACGTCGTCGCGCTCGTCGGAGGCCGACAGCACCAGGATCTTCGACGACGGAGACACCGCGAGCACCTCGGCCGTCGCCTGGGCACCCGTGCCGTCCGACAGGCGCATGTCCATCACCACGACGTCGGGTGTCACCACCGCGGCGCGACGGCGGGCCGATGCGACGCCGTCGGCCGTCGCGACGACGTAGAAGCCGTCCTCGGCCAGGTCGCGTGCGACCGCGTCCCGCCAGATCGGATGGTCATCGACCACCATCAACCGGTACTCGCGCTCAGCGT
>JAOPVF010000441.1 GCA_025963195.1 Mycobacterium sp.
ATTTTCGCGAGGGGCCGCCGTCCGTGGCTCGGCCTGCGTTTCAAGAACCTATTCTTCGGTCGGTGACGCAAAGTCGCATGGCTGGTCGACTCGCCGACTAGGCTGTTGCGGCCCAGTATGTTTCGGCGAGCCGCACTTGTCCGCCGACACAATCGACATCGCGACCAAGACGACGACAACGCAACACCGGCCAGACTCGCCGGGGCGGTTCAGGGGGACCTTGTAATGGATGATGCGTACTCGTGGCTCGAGGTGGGCGACGGCGACCAGGTGCTGGAATGGGTCCAGCGGCACAACGGACCCACCGTGGCCCAATTGTCGGGTGAGCGATTCGAGCAGATGCGTGCTGACGTGCTTGACGTGTTCGACTCCGACACCCGGATCCCGGGGGTATCGCGCCAGGGCGAGTACCTCTACAACTTCTGGCAGGACGCGAGTCACCCGCGGGGGGTGTGGCGGCGTACCACCCTCGAGGAGTACCGCAAGGACTCACCCGAGTGGGATGTCGTCATCGACGTCGATGCGCTGGCCGCCGCCGAGGACGAGAACTGGGTGTGGGGCGGTGCCGGGATCAATGCACCCGGATACACCCGCGCAGTCGTCTCCCTGTCGCGCGGCGGCGGTGACGCCAGCGTCGTGCGCGAATTCGACATGACTACACGGCAATTCGTTGCCGACGGGTTCAACCTGCCCGAGGCCAAAAGCGATGTCGATTTCGAAGACGACGACACCGTGCTGGTGGGCACCGACTTCGGCGAAGGCTCGCTCACCGAGTCGGGCTATCCACGGCTGATCAAGCGGTGGCGGCGCGGGACGGCGCTCGAGGACGCCGAGACGGTATTTTCCGGCTCTTCGACCGATGTCGGGGTCGGCATGGCAATCAGCAGCGATCCCGGATTCGAGCGCACCCTCATTTATCGCATGGTCGACTTCTACAACAAGGAGACCTTCGAGCTGCGTGAGGGCGAGCTCATCCACCTCGACATCCCGACCGACTGCAGCATGGCGGTGCATCGCGAGTGGGCGATGCTGCTGCTGGTATCGGACTGGCCAAGGGGCGACACCACCTACAAAGCCGGTTCCGTGCTCATCCTCGACTACGAGCAACTCGTGGCCGGGACAGCTGAGCCACGCGTGGTGTTCGATCCCGACGGTGAGGAATTCCTTGCCGCAGGAGTGTTCACCGGCGGTCGGTTCCTCAGCCTCAAGCTTCGTGACGTGGCGACGGTCGTGGAGGTCGTCACCCCGGGCACCTGGGAGTTCGAGCCGCTTCCCGGGGTGCCGGACAACGCCACTATCGGCCTCGTGGGCTTCGACCCGTTCGGAGACGAAATCTTCCTCAGCGCCATCGGTTTCGACACACCGCCGCGGCTACTGCACGGCGCGTCTGCAGGACCCGTGAGTGAAATCAAGTCGTCACCCGCGTTCTTCGACGCCGATGACCTCGTCGTCGCTCAACACTTCGCCACCTCCGCCGACGGTACCCGGGTGCCGTATTTCCTGGTTTCCCATCGCGATTCGACCGGCCCCGGGCCCACTCTGCTGGATGGCTACGGCGCCTTCAGGGTGCCGCAACTCCCGGGCTACCACGGCCCCATGGGCCGAACATGGCTGGCCCGCGGCGGCAGTTATGCCCTGGCGAACATCCGCGGCGGCGGCGAGTACGGACCGGCCTGGCACGAACAGGCCATCCGCGCAAACAGGCACAAGGTCGCGGAGGACTTCGCCGCTGTCGCACGGGACCTGGTGGACACCGGCGTGACGACCGCTGCGCAACTGGGCGCCATGGGCGCCAGCGCGGGAGGACTGCTGATCGGTGTCATGCTGACCCAGTACCCCGAACTGTTCGGTGCACTGGTCTGCCAGAATCCATTGCTGGACATGCGCCGCTTCCACCTGCTGCTGGCAGGCGCCTCCTGGACAGCCGAGTTCGGCGACCCCGAGGACCCGGCCGACTGGGAATTCATCAAGGAGTACTCGCCGTATCACAACATCTCCGCCGACCGCGTCTATCCGCCGGTGCTGATCACGACGTCCACAAACGATGACCGCGTGCATCCGGGGCATGCCAGAAAGATGGCGGCAGCGTTAGAAGCGGCAGGCCACCAGGTCCTCTACTACGAGAACACCGAAGGCGGCCACGCCGGGGCATCGAACAATGCCCAAGCCGCCTTCGAACGTGCAATGAGGTACGAGTTCTTGCTCCAAACCCTTTCCCCCAGCAGCACCGAACATTCGACGTGACCACGTCCCTGCTCCATCGACTACGCGGCCGGAAGGTGGCCCGGTCATCGAACGTATGTTCTAATGAACTCCTACCGCCAGCCCGCTCACTGCGGGCGATGTTCAGAAGGAGTTCGCCGCAACGATGACTGTAGACACTCTGGCACCCGAAACGCTGCCCACCGACTTCGACACTCCCGACTTCCCGGTTTCTTCCGTCGAGAGCGCGGTGCCCTCGACTTCGCCGACGCCCGACGCTGAGGCTTCGACCGAGGAGACGCCCAAGAAGGCTCCGGCCAAGAGGACAGCGGGCAAGAAGACCAAGACTCTGGAGCTGACCCTGACCGTCATCGGTACCGCCGACGGTGAATGGCGCGCCGAGCTCAAGCAGGGCACCACCTATCTGGCCCGCGACCTCGCGGTCGCAGCCGCCGCCGTCTCACGCGCTGCCAAGGAACTGCACGAGGACCTCTCGACCCCGATCGACGAGGTGATCGAAGAGGCGCGTTCCCAGCAAGCCGCGAAGGTCGCCGCCCTCGAAGCCGAACTGGAAGCCGCGCGCAAGGCCCTCGCCGACCTGGAGTAACAACCCGCTAGCCGGCGGCCGTGCGCAGCGCTGCCAGCAATGGTGTAGCTGCCTCCTTGAGGAATAGGTCCTGGCCATCGTCGCCGATCTGGACGAGCGCGATGTCGGTGAAACCGGCTTCCCAGTAGGCGCGGACGGCGTCGACGATCGCGTCCAAGTCGGGACCGCACGGGATCGAATCCGCGACGTCCTCTGGACGCACGAACTGGGTGGCGCCGGCGAATCCGGCAGTCGTCGGAAGGTCGGCGTTGACCTGCCAGCCACCACCGAACCAGCGGAACTGATCGTGGGCCCGGGCGATCGCGGCGTCGCGATCGGGATCCCAGCAGATCGGGATCTGCCCGACCACCCTGACGTCGCCGGGTAATCCCGTCGCAAGACGCGCGTCGTGCCACGAGTCGACCAGGTCCTTGTCTGGCTCCACGGCGATCAGATGGTCGGCGATGGGGGCGAAGGTCTCGATCGACTTCCGTCCGGACACCGCCGCGGCGATGGCAACGGGGACGTCGGGGATGTCCCATATCCGCGCAGAGTCGACCTCGAAGTGCTCGCCAGCCCAGTCGACGAGATCGCCGGTCCACAGTTCGCGGATGATCTGAATGGCCTCGCGAAGCATCTCCTGCCTGCGCACGATCGTCGGCCAGCGCTTGCCGACCACGTGTTCGTTGAGGTTCTCACCGCTGCCCAGCCCCAGCGTGAAACGTCCGTCGGCCAGGATCTGCAGGGTCGCCGCCTGCTGCGCCACGACCGCCGGGTGATAGCGCATCGTGGGGCAGGTGACGTAGGTGAACAACTCGACCCGATCGGTGGCATGGGCCACCGCGCCCAGCACGGTCCACGCGTTGGGCGCGTGTCCCTGCGCCGCCAGCCACGGCGAAAAGTGGTCGCTGGACACCTCGAAGTCGAATCCCGCGCTTTCTGCCGAAACGGCATACCGGACAAGATCTTTCGGGCCGCTCTGCTCGGTCATCAACGTGTAGCCAAACCGTGTCATGGCCGGGCGGGTACCCGCCATCCGCATGCCTAAACGATGACGGGCTCGGTTTACCGCAGCTGGCAGATCGGACTCGTGTCGATGTGCTCGCACAGATCGCGTGGATTGTCGAACACCACCGTCGCGCCTGCGCTCCGCAACTCTTGAGCGGATATTCCTCCGCTGCGGACTCCAATGCTGTTCATCCCCGCCCGGGCGGCAGCTTGGGCGTCCCAGACCGAATCGCCGACGAACACCGCGCGCGACGCCGGTACGCCGGCTCGGTCCAGTGCGACGGTCACGATGTCGGGTTCGGGTTTTGCGGTGTCGACGTCTTGAGAGGACGTGATGGCCGATATGAGGTCCTCACAGTCGAGCACCGATCGCAGCCTCACCAGCTCGTCTTCAGGTGCCGACGTCGCCAACACCACCTGCTTCCCGCTTGAGGCGACCCGGTCTAGCAGTTCACGCGCACCGGGCAACAGCGAAAGCATCGGCGATAGCTCCGCGTAGAACTGGGAATGGAGCTGCTTTACCCGTTCCTTGGCGGTCTCGTCGGCATCGCCGGACAGCGCTTTCACCAGTTGCGTTCCGTCCATCCCGATCGCGCGATGTATCCGCCAGGACTCGACCGCGATACCGGTCTTCGCGAACGCTCGACACCAGGCGTGCACGTGCAAGTAGTTCGAGTCCACGAGCGTGCCATCGATGTCGAAGAGCACCGCGGGGGGTGATGCGGCTGAGCCGGGCATGCCAGCACCTATCCGTGGCGACGATCGGGGACGGTGTCGAGTAGGTCGGCGGCGAATCGCAGATCGTCGGCCAGGCCGCTGAGCGCTTCGTCGCGTTGTTCCGGCGGTCCACGAAGAATCGACGAGGGATGCACGGTCACCACCAGGTCTGGATTGCGCATGCCATCGTCGGTGTCCAGATGCAACAGCTCGCCTCGGTGCGCGGTCAGCCGAAAGTCATTTCCCAGCAGTGACTTTGCTGCAACAGCACCCATAAGGACGACCACGTCGGGTTCGACGGCGTCGAGTTCGGCGAGCAGCCACGGGCGACACGCCACTACCTCCGTGCGACTGGGTGTCTGGTGAATCCGGCGCTTGCCCCGCTCGGTCCGGACGGTGAACTTGAAGTGCTTGACCGCGTTGGTGACATACAGCTCGTCCCGGGCGATCCCGGCGGCATCGAGCGCCTTGTCGAGAACATGGCCGGCAGGCCCGACGAACGGCTCACCCGCCCGGTCCTCCTGGTCGCCGGGCTGCTCCCCCACCAGCATCATGCGCGCGACGCGCGGCCCGGCGCCGAACACGGTCTGTTTGGCATCCGCGTACAAATGACAGCCCCGGCACCCCTTGGCCGCGGCCGCCAGCTCGGTCACGCTTGCTGTGTCGGGCACGAACGGTGCAGCGCTCGAAGTCTCCACCTCGAACGACTACCCCGGCACGTGACGGCCGAATCACTTGGGTGCACTGCATTTGTTCTGCGGCCGACGGGTATGTGATGTCGGTGGTGGTTCAGGTGGGCACGTCCGGATGGTCCTATGACCATTGGAAGGGCGTGCTCTACGAGTCGGGCGTGACCGCTGGGGCACGTCTGCAGCGTTACGCCGAGGAGTTCGACACCGTCGAGCTGAATGCGAGCTTCTACCGCTGGCCAGGGGATGCTCGGTTCGCCCAGTGGCGGGAGCGCCTGCCAGCCGGCTTCGCGATGTCGGTGAAGGCGCCCCGCGGCCTGACCCACGCCCGGCGGCTGCGCTCCCCCGAGCAGTGGGTGGAGCGTATCGCTCGGGCCTGGGACGAGCTGCGGGATCGCCGCGGCGCAGTCCTGGTGCAGCTGCATCCCAATGCCGAACGCGACGACGCCCGCCTGGAGTACTTCCTGCGTTGCCTACCGACGGGCCTGCGGGTGGCGGTCGAATTCCGGCACCGGTCCTGGGACGATCCTGCGGTGTACGACCTGCTGGAGCGCTGCGGCGCGAGCTACGTGGTGATGAGCGGCGCCGGCCTGCCGTGCGTGCTGAGGGCCACGGCACAACTGGTGTACGTCCGCCTGCACGGACCTGATCCGTCGAGGTTGTACGCGGGTTCCTACACCGACCACGACCTGCGCTGGTGGGCAGAACGCATCCGGGAGTGGGATCGGCAGGGGCGGGACGTGCTGGCCTACTTCAACAACGACGGCGAGGGACACGCGGTCCGCAACGCCAGGACGCTGCGCGCGCTGCTCGGCGATGCCGTCAGGCGCCTCGGGGCTTAGGCCTCGTGTCCCGGCGTCAAGTCGGACACGTCTGAGAACGACAACCAGTCCTCGAAGTGATCGGGAGACATCGCGCTCACGGGTTCCAGCAGGTGTCCGACGTGATCGCCCAGGTCGAAGCGATCGAGGATGCGTCCCACGAACCAGGCCGCCGCGGCGGTGAGGACGGGCATGCCGGCCGGACCGGGACTCCAGTCGCATTGCTCGAACTTGTCGATCTGGTCACCGGTCTGCCCGCCGAACAGTTCCGCAAGGCGACGGTCTTGCCGGGACACGATGTGAACCACCAGATGCGTTGCGTTCTCGGCGATTCGGTAGGTGTGGTTGCGCCGAGACAGCCCGACGAGAAACCGTGGCGGATGAATGCTGGTCTGACTGGCGAACCCCACCAGACACCCCGCGGGTGAGGCATCCGTGCCGTCGGAGCGGGTGCACACCACGTACATCGGGTAGTCCAGCGTGGCCACCAGCCGTTCGAATGCGCCGGTTCCACCATCGGCGCTCACCTGCAGTACCGAACGAACGTCAGTGTTTGCGCAGCTTGCCGATGAGGTTGTTCTTGGTGAGCGTCCTTGCGCAGATCCTCGTACGTCGTTTCGTTCTCGATCGACGAGTTCG
This sequence comes from Mycobacterium sp., assembly GCA_025963195.1. GTDB lineage: Bacteria > Actinomycetota > Actinomycetes > Mycobacteriales > Mycobacteriaceae > Mycobacterium. The sequence continues at coordinate 6,663 of JAOPVF010000441.1, forward strand.
GCATGTCTCACCTCCGCCTGCGTGTGCTGACGTCCAGACGGGATTCCCCCGGACGTCACGAATCAAACGGGGAGACCGTCCCGCTGCATCTCGGTGCATGGATACGGGTGTCGGACGCGCCCCGGCGATGAGGGCTTTGCCTGTCTCGTAGTCGTCGTCGGCGTTCTGCGTGAGCACGCCGACCGTCGAAATCAATGAGCCTCGTTGCCGACTCGGGGCCGCACCGTCGCCTGCGGGTTTCATTCGATTATCGTGCGGAAACCCATTGGGACA
>JAOPVF010000307.1 GCA_025963195.1 Mycobacterium sp.
GTTCTCCGGTGGCACCACCGGCCTCTGCGTCGGGCACATCGCGCCGGAGGCCGTCGACGGCGGGCCGATCGCCTTCGTGCGCGACGGTGACAAGATCCGCCTCGACGTCGCCAACGGCACGCTCGACCTGCTGGTCGACAAGGACGAATTCTACTCCCGCAAGGTCGGTTTCGAGCCGTTGCCCCCGGTCTACAAGACCGGCGTGCTGGCCAAGTACACCAAGCTGGTCGGCTCGGCTGCTACGGGAGCGGTCTGCTCCTAATTGGTCGAGGGTGGTGGTCCTTGTGGTTGGAAGGGTTGGTACCACCACCAGTCGGCGCGTTCGCCGGTCGGCCCGGGACAGGGTTTGACCTTGGGCGGAGGTGTGGTCGGGGGTCGGGCCAGTGAACCCGGTGTCAGCGGTCTGCCCTCTTGGTCGGTGACGACGAGGTGCTGGGCGGGTCCGGTGATGGTGATGACGCCGCGATGGTGGGCCCGGTGGTGATGAGGACAGACCAATACCAAGTTGTCCAGTTCGGTGGGTCCGCCGTCTTCCCAATGGTGGATGTGGTGGGCGTGCAGTCCTCGGGTGGCTCCACAGCCGGGTATGACGCAGCAGCGGTCGCGGTGCTCGAGAACGCGGCGCAACCGGCGCCCGACGGTGCGGGTGGCCCGCCCGGATCCGATCACGCGGCCGTCGCGTTCGAACCACACTTCACACGTCGCATCACAAGTCAGGTAGCGGCGGTCATCATCTGACAGCAGTGGGCCCAGATGCAAGGCGGCGATCCGTGTTTCGAGGTCGACGTGCACGACCACGGTGGTGCGCTGTGCGTGCGGGCGGCGGGCCGCCTCGGCGTCCCACCCGGCCACGACGAGGCTCATGAAGCCATCGACGGTGTTCGGCAGAGGTGGCGCCTGCGGAGGTGGCGACTGCGCCCCCACACCGTCGGCGTCGCTGTCCCCGTCGGCGTCGGATGAGCCGTCGGTGTGGTCGCGTTTCCAGTCGGTGATCAGCGCGTCGCGGTGCGAGTCCAGGGCGGCGTCGACAATGGCGGCCTCGTCGTGCGGCAGGGTGATGTGAAAGGTGGTGGACTGCTCATCGGAGGTCTTGGTGATCGACCGCCGCGGTTCCGGTCGCGGTTCGGGATCGGGTCGCGGTTCGAGTTTGATCGCGGTGCGCAGTTGGCTGACCGTGGAGTAGGCGGCCATTTCTGCGTAGTGCGCGTCGGATCCGTCGGCGGCCTTCTCGGCGATGACGCCGACCTGATCCAGGGAGAACCGGCCCTCCCGCATACCCTTCGCGCAGCGGGGGAACTCCTGCACCCGGTGGGCGATGGCGGCGATCGTCTTGGCGTTGTGCGGTGACACCCCGGTCATCCAGGCCACCAGCGCCGGAACCGAGCGGGCGCCGGTAGCACCCCACAGTTCGTCGTGGTCGATCTCGGCGACGATGTCCACGATCTGTCCGTCGATGGCGTTGCGCTGCCCGGTCAACTCCGCCAACTTCTCCAACAACGCGTCGAAACGCTCCGCCGGGGTGACCGCCGCGGAAGACGGTGCAGGCGAAGACATAACACCATCAAAGCAGAGGCCTCCGACAAATCAGGCACTCCGCAACTAGGTCAACAAAGGTGGATCACTAACACACGGGCGCGGGCTGGACGTACGGTTTGGGCATGACGCTCGCCTTCCTCATCACCTCTCTGATCGTCGTCGCGACACCGGGCACCGGCGCGCTCTACACCGTTGCCACGGGCCTGGCGCACGGGACGAGGGCGAGCGTGTTCGCGTCGGTCGGCTGCACGATCGGCATCGTGCCAGCCATGCTGGCTGCGGTCACTGGCCTGGCGGCGATCATGCATAGCAGTGCGATCGCGTTCCAGACCATCAAGTGGGCAGGCGTGGCCTACCTGTTATTGCTGGCTTGGATGGCGTCGCGCGACAAGTCCGAACTGATCGCTGGCGCAACCGCTTCCGAACGGCCGGGACCGTGGCGCATCACCTGGACGGCGGTCGCGGTGAACGTCCTGAACCCGAAGCTGACGCTGTTCTTCGTCGCCTTCCTCCCGCAGTTCATCGACCCGGCCCGTCCCCCGGTCGGTCAGATGTTGTACCTCAGTGCCGTCTTCATGGCGATGACGTTCGCCGTCTTCGCGCTGTATGGGGCGTTCGCCGCAGGCGTGCGCAATCACGTCATCCGCAAACCACGGGTGGTGACGTGGATGCGACGGTCGTTCGCCGCGTCCTACGTCGCGCTTGCCGCGCGGATGGCGGCGACGGCGCGCTAAGTCACGGGCCGCAGCAGGTCCGCCGCCTCCGACTGATAGGCGTGCTCGGCCCATCCGAGCGGCGTGGTGCCGAACCGCCCGTCGGTGATCGACGGGTCCGCTCCAGCGTCGAGCAGCAGACGGATCCGCTCCAGATCGCCTTCGGAGGCCGCCTGGTGCAGCGCGGTACCTCCCTCCGCGTCAAGCTCGTTCGGATCGGCGGGCAGTGACTGCTCGACGACCGTCACCCCCGAAACGTCGACGCCGTGCTCGCCGAGGAGCGCCAACCGGTCGGCGAAACCGTGCTCGGCCGCCCAGCCGACCTGGCGCGCCCACATCTGCTCTTGGGTTTCCATCGCCTCGCCCAACCGTCGGTGCCACGGCCCCGGCTCGACGCGTCCCAACCCGTGCGCGAACAGCAACTCGAGGTGATCGTCGCCCGGTCGGAACATCCGGTTGTAGAGCGTCTGTTGGTCCTCCGGATGCGCACCCCGGTCGAGCAGCAGAGCCGCCAGCGCATGGTCGTACGGGTGCCTCGGCTGCCGCGGTCCCTGCTCGCCCTCGCCGAACACCCCGGTGAGCGCGGTGAACGGCGTCGACATCCCGCACCACAGGTAGCCGGCGTTCGGGTCGGCACCCGCGTCGAGCAGCGCCGCGGCGGCCTCGAGCACCTCGTCCTGGCTGCGGCCAAGCGGTGCGCGAGAGTAGGTCAGGTGCAGCAGTGGCGCCCAGCCGAACGGCCCACCCGAGCGGCGGGCGAGCATCGGATCCGCGGCCAGGTGCCTGCGCAGTGCCGCGGGATCGGACGCCGCCGCCGCTGCCCACACGTGCCGGTCGACGAGCGTCGGGTCGTCGGCGAGCAGATCCGC
>JAOPVF010000308.1 GCA_025963195.1 Mycobacterium sp.
GGCTGTGCAGACCATGCTTGGGCATGCGTCGGCGGTGCTCACGTTGGACACCTACGCAGACCTTTTCCCCGACGATCTGGAGATGGTCGCGGCAGCTCTCGACGACGCTCGCCGGGCCGCGCTCGAACAACCGCGCGAATCCACTGCGGACTGACTGCGGACCGGCACGCAGAAAGGCCCCGGCCGGTTATCCCGACTAGGGCCTCTGAGCTGCTGATACGCGGTCGGGGTGACAGGATTTGAACCTGCGACCTCTTCGTCCCGAACGAAGCACGCTACCAAGCTGCGCCACACCCCGCGTAAAGCCACGACAGCCTATCGCACCCGACGCATCGGAAGCCAAACGCCTAGTCGCCCGTGACCGCGATCACGGGTAGCAGCGGGTGGGCCTGGGTAGACCGATGGTGCGACGCCGCACAGGCACTTCCCAGGCGACACGAATCACTTCGTCCCGGGATCAAATTGGATGTCAGTGGCGTTGACCATGATGAGAGCGTGCACATCGCGCGTTCAACTGACGAAGGGGTTCGAGATGACCGGGTTGGGAGCCGCACTCTACGGCGGATTCTTCGCCCTTGCCGCGTTGTGGCTGTTCATGACGTCCGACGCCGGAAGTGGCAGCAGCGACGATCAGGGCCAGAACCCGGAGCGTTCGAACTCGACCAACACGCCGGCCGCCGCCGAGTCGTTCAGCCCGGACTGGGTCAGCCACTCCTGATCGAAGTAGGTGTCGGCGTAGCGGTCACCACTGTCGGCCAGCAGCGTCACCACCGATCCACTGCGGTTCTGCGCCACCATCTCGGCCAGTAGGCCAAACGCCCCCCACACGTTGGTGCCCGTCGACGGGCCCACCCGCCGTCCCAGCACCGCGCTGACGTGATGGGCCGCAGCCACCGATGCGGCATCGGGCACCACAACCATCCGGTCCACCACGTCGGGGAGGAACGACGGCTCGACGCGCGGCCTGCCGATGCCCTCGATGCGCGACGACACGCCCGTGACGACGTCGCGGCGGCCCTGCGCATAGGCGGGGAAGAACGCCGAGTTCTCCGGATCCACCACGCACAGCCGGGTGGCGTGGCGGCGGTAGCGGATGAACCGGCCGATGGTCGCGCTGGTGCCGCCCGTCCCCGCGCCCACCACGATCCAGTCGGGGATCGGGTGCTGCTCCTCGCGCAACTGCTCGAAGATCGACTCGGCGATGTTGTTGTTTCCGCGCCAGTCCGTTGCCGCCTCGGCATTGGTGAACTGATCGAGGTAGTGGCCGCCGGTCTCCTCGGTCAGCCGCTCCGCCTCCGCGTATACCTGCGATGCATTGGCCACGAAATGGCAACGGCCGCCTTGTGATTCGATCAGTGCGATCTTCGCCGAGCTCGTCGACGACGGCATCACCGCGATGAACGGCAAGCCGAGCATCGCCGCGAAGTACGCCTCGGAAACCGCGGTCGATCCCGACGATGCCTCGATCACGGTGGTGTTCTCGCCGATCCGGCCGTTGCACAGCGCGTAGAGGAACAGCGACCGCGCCAACCGGTGCTTGAGGCTGCCGGTGATGTGGGTCGTCTCGTCCTTGAGGTAGAGCTGGACGTCGACGCCGTCACACCACGCCGACGGCAGCGGATACCGCAGCAGGTGGGTGTCGGCGCTGCGCCTGGCGTCGGCCGCGATCAGTCGTACTGCGTCGTCCACCCACGTCCGCGGGCGGCTGCGAGCCGCGATGGACGCCGAGTCGGTCACCTTGCCGAGACGGCCGGCTGAGACATGCCGGCCCGTGCGCCGGCATGACCGCCACCGGTCGGTGCGGCCACCAGAGTCAGCATCGTGACCTCAGGCCTGCAGCAGAACCGCAGCGGGGCGTACGGCGACGTGCCGATGCCTGCCGATACGTGCAGCTGCGTGTGTGCGCCCCAGCGCGACGGCCCCTTGACCCGCGACCGGTCCAGGTCGCAATTGGTCACCAGTGCGCCATAGAACGGCACGCAGAGCTGTCCTCCATGAGTGTGGCCCGCCATCACCAGTTGGTAGCCATCGGCGGCGAACCGGTCCAGCACCCGGGGCTCCGGCGAATGCGTCAGGCCAAGCGTGAGATTGGCGGCGGGGCTGGCAGGCCCTGCGATGGTCTCGTAGCGGTCGCGCTTGAGGTGTGGGTCGTCGACACCTGCCACCGCGATCAGTTGGCCCTTGACCTCGATCTCGCGCCGCGTATGGGTCATGTCCAGCCAGCCGCGCTCGGTGAACGCCGCGCGCAGGTCCTGCCACGGCAACGGCTGGCCGGTGACCCGCCGCGATTTGTTGAAGATGTAGTTCGCCGGGTTCTTCGGCTTCGGGGCGAAGTAGTCGTTGCTGCCGAACACGAACAGCCCCGGCACCGACAGCAGATCGCCGAGCGCCTGCACTACCGACGGCACGGCCTTCGTGTGCGCCAGGTTGTCACCGGTGTTGATGACCAGGTCGGGCGCCCAGCCGGCGAGTTCGCGTAGCCAGGCCTGCTTGCGGCGCTGCCCGGGCCGCATGTGTAGGTCACTGAGGTGCAGCACCCGCAGCGGCGACGATCCCGGGGTGAGCACGGGCATCGTCAGCTCACGCATCACGAACGCGTTGCGTTCGATCAATGACGCGTATGCGATCCCTGCGACCAGCGAGCCAGCCGCCGCGGCGGCCGTGTTCTGTGCGCGGTTCTTCGTGACCGTCGAGGGGGCGGGCATGAACGCAGCCTACTGCGCGGCGTCGGCGGTTACCGCCTCTCACAGGATCGCGTTACCAACTCCACATCGCCGACCGCAGTGGATCAGGGTGGTGGCGGCGGGGGCGGCGGCCCCAGCACCGGCACCGTGATGGGCGGCAGGCCGGGGATCAAAACGACCGTCGAGCCGATCGGTGCAGGCAGCGCGTTCGGATCCAACGGCGGCATGCCAGGAGGAGGCGGCGGCAGTGGCGGCGGGATGCCGTTGCTGACCTGGATCGTGATGATCGATCCGGGCACCGTCTGACCAGTGGGCGAGGTGCCGACCACGGTCCCTGCGGGTGTGACGCTGTTGGCCGGGGTGGCTTGGTCGGCGACCTGGAAGCCGGCGTCCTTCAGGCGTTCGCGCGCCGTGTCCTGGCTCATTCCCGAGATGGTCGGCACCCGTGCTCCTGGCGCTCCGTCGACGTAGCGCGGATCGGTCGGGGGGAGCACGACGGTGTCGGGGGTGATCGGCTTCATGGCGGTGAACCATGTGCGTGCGGGTTCGTTGCCGCCGTACAGGTTGCCGGATCCGCACTGTCGAAGCGGGAACGAGCACAGGTCCGACGGCGACGTGGAGTCGTCATAGATGTAGTTGGCTGCCGCGTAGGCGCTGGTGAAGCCGAAGAAGCCCGAGGATCGGTGAGCTTCCGTGGTCCCGGTCTTGCCGGAGACCGGCAGGCTCCAGCCTGCCGAACCCGCCGCACTCGCCGCGGTGCCGCTCTGATCGTCCTTGCTCATCGCGTTGGCGAGCGTGTTGGCCAATCCCTCGGGAACCACCTGTTCGCAGGTGTCGGTGGTGACCGAGACGTCCTTGCCCGTGCGGTCGAAGACCTTGTCGATCGGGTTGGGCGGACACCACTTGCCGCCCGAAGCGAGCGTGGCGGCCACGTTGGACAACTCGAGCGGGTTCACCTCGATCGGTCCCAGCGTGAACGAGCCCAGATTCTGGCGCTTCACGAAGTCAGCCAGGCTTTCGTTGCTCTCCGGGTCGTAGTCGCGGGCCGTGCCGGGCAGCGCGTAGGAGCGCAGGCCGAGCTTGACGGCCATGTCGACGGTGCGCTGGACACCGACCTGTGAGATGAGCTTGGCGAACGCGGTGTTGGGCGATGTGGCGAGCGCGTCGGTGACACTCAGCTGCCCGCGATAGTTGCCGTCGTTGAGCACGCACCAGGTGGCCTCCGGACAGCCCTTCGCGCCGCCACTGCCAAGTCCCTTGGCCTCGAAGCGCGCAGGAGCGTCGAGCGTCGCGTTGATGCCCATGCCCATGTCGAGGGCCGCGCTGGTGGTGAAGAGCTTGAATATCGACCCGGCACCGTCACCGACGAGGGAGAACGGTTGTGGCTGCATGGTCTCACCGGCGTCCAGATTCAGGCCGTAGGTGCGGTTGCTGGCCATGGCGACGACGGGATGGGAGTCCTTGCCCGGCTTGATCACGCTCATGACGCTGGCGACGCCGTCGAGGTCCGGAGCGGCGATCCCGTCGATGGCCGACTTCACCGTGTTCTGCACGTCGGGGTCGAGTGTGGTCCGGATCAGATAGCCGCCCTTGGCTACCTGCTCCTTGCTGATGCCCGCCTTGGCGAGGTACTCGAGGACGTAGTCGCAGAAGAAGGCGCGATCGCCCGCGGCGATGCAGCCGCGGGGGAGTTCGTTGGGCTGCGGCAGTACGCCAAGCGGCTGCTGCTTGGCGTCGCGCAGCGCCTGGGCCTGCTGCGGGATGTTGTCGATCATGGTGTCCAGCACCACGTTCCGACGCTCCAGCGCACCCTCGGGGTTGGTGTACGGGTTGAGCGTGCTGGTGGATTGCACCATGCCAGCCAGGAGAGCGGCCTGCTGCCAGTTCAGCTCGGAGGCGTTGATCCCGAAGTAGGTCTGTGCGGCGTCCTGAATGCCGAATGCGCCGTTGCCGAAGGACACCAGATTGAGATACCGGGTGAGGATCTCCTGCTTGGTGAACGTCTTGTCCAGCGTCAGCGCCATCCGGATCTCACGGAGTTTGCGCGCGGGAGTGGTCTCGATGGCCGCGCGCTTCTCGGCATCCGTCTGCGCGATCACCAGCAGCTGATAGTTCTTGACGTACTGCTGCTCGAGGGTTGAGCCGCCACGGGTCTCCAGGTCGCCCGACGCGTAGCCCGCCAAACCCGTCAGGGTGCCCTGCCAGTCGACGCCATTGTGCTCGGCGAACCGTTTGTCCTCGATGGAGACGATGGCCAACTTCATCGTGTCGGCGATCTGATCGCCAGGCACTTCGAACCGTCGCTGGCTGTATAGCCACGCGATCGGGTTGCCCCTGGCGTCGACCATCGTCGACACCGCGGGCACCTCACCCTCGACGAGCTGCGCCGAGCCGTTGGCAACTACGTCGGACGCCCGGTTGGACATCAGGCCGAAACCGCCCACGAGGGGGAACATGAGCGCCGCGGCCACCACACTCGCCAGCAAGCAGCACCACGCCAACTTGATGACCGTCACCGCGATCGGTGGTCGGCTCGGCGGCTCGGACATGGGTACAGACTAGCGACGTCGAACTCGAACAACCCGCCAGCGGTTGGCCCGGAGGATCAGGCCTGAGCGAAGGCTGCGAACCTCCTGGACATGCATCAACATGGATGACGGCACGGTCGTGCCAAAAAAGAGAGATTTGACTGTTGCGCAAAACCCCCCTGACCACCTAGCTTGGACAGACAGTGCGATCTAGGTAACACTACTGGTCGCGATGTGGCGTAGATCGCACCAGCGTTCTACACCTGAACTGGACCGCCAACAGGCGGCTCGACGGAGGGATCGCTGGTGTCAGGAACACGGCCCGCGGCGCGCAGGACAATCGCTACTTCTCCTGTCAATGGTGTTATCCAAGGTAAGGAAGCCGAGGCCCGCATAGCGTGGGTGTCCCAGGCGCGCTGCAGACAAGCCGATCCCGATGAGCTATTCGTCCGCGGCGCCGCCCAGCGCAAAGCCGCCGTCATCTGCAGGCACTGCCCCGTCATCGTGGAATGCGGTGCCGACGCACTCGACAATCGCGTCGAGTTCGGCGTGTGGGGCGGCATGACCGAACGTCAGCGCCGCGCCCTCCTCAAGCAGCATCCCGAAGTGGTGTCCTGGTCGGAGTTCTTCGCCGCCCAGCGGAAGCACCGCAACGCCGTCTAGTTAGCTCGGCTAGGGTCGAGCTCAAGCCGCCGCTTCGCCCGTGATTTGGTCGGCGATGGCGCGCAGCGCCTCCAGATCGGACACGTCGAACGGCAATGACGGCACGCCGACGATCGCCACCGCAGGGTTGGCGCCGGTGAACCGCGACAGCAGACGCACCTCCCGCTTGGCCGTCAACGCACGATCGGCGTGAATCCGCAGTAACGCAGCCGTCAGCGCGTCGGTGCCGGTGTCACCCTCGGAGGCCTCCAACGTCTCGGCCGCCTCGTTGGCCGTCTCGGCGTTCAGCTCGCACAACATCGGATGGGTGCGGTTCAGGATCAGGCCGGCCAGCGGCATGTTCTCCTTCGACAGCCGGTCGACGAAGAACGACGCCTCCCGCAGCGCGTCAGGCTCAGCCGCCGACACCACGACGAACTGCGTGCCGCGCCGCTTGAGTAGCTCGTACGTCTTGTCGGCCTTCTGCCGGAACCCGTCGAACGTCGCGTCCAGCGCCTGCACGAATCCGGCTGCGTCGGAAAGCATTTGGGATCCCAGTACGGTCGAGAGCGCCTTCATCGCCAAGCCGACGACACCCGTGACGAGCTTGCCGATGCCCCGCCCAGGGGCGAGCAGCAGCCGCCAGAGCCTGCTGTCCATGAAGCTACCAAGCCGCTTGGGCGCGTCAAGGAAGTCCAGGGCATTCCGCGACGGAGGCGTGTCGACGACGATCAGGTCCCACTTGTCCTCGGCCAGGAGTTGGCCGAGCTTCTCCATGGCCATGTACTCCTGCGTGCCCGCAAGTGACGTCGCCACGGTTTGGTAGAACTGGTTCTCCAGAATCGCCTCGGCGCGCTCGACGTCCGAGGAGTACTGCAGCACCATCTCGTCGAACGTCCTGCGCATGTCGAGCATCATCGCGTGCAGTTCGCCGGTGACCTCGGGAGCCAGCGGTACCCGCTGCGGCGTGTTGCCAAGGCTCTCGATGCCGAGCGCCTGCGCAAGTCGCTTCGCCGGGTCGATCGTCAGCACGACCACCGTTCGGCCGTACTCGGCGGCCCGCAGCGCCATGGCGGCCGCGGTCGTGGTCTTGCCGACTCCGCCTGCGCCGCAACACACTACGACGCGGTTGGAGGTGTCGGACAGAATCGAATGCAGATCGAGCGCGCGGGGTGCGGTGCTCATCGGTGCCCTCTGTTCTTCGCGCAAGCGCTCATCACCTAACCCCCTGGGCGGCAAGCGCTTCGGCGAGTTCATACAAGCTGCCGAGGTCGACACCGTCGCGGATCGCAGGCAACTCGAGCCGCGAGACGTCGAGATCGTCGAGCTGCTCGGCACTTTCGGCGCGGGCAGTAATGCGGGTCGCGTGCTGGATGCCCTCAGTGAGCAGGCCGGCGAAGTCGTCGTCGGTCATCTCGATGCCTGCCTCGGCCAGACCGGCCCGCACCGCGTCGGCGTCGACGTCGCCCTCGGCGGCCTTGGCGAGGTCGTCGGCCGGGAGGTAGGTGGGGATGTTGCGGTTGACGATGACGCTGCCGATCGGCAACCCGAGTTCCCTGAGTTCGTCGATCGCCTCGACGGTCTCCTGGATGGGCAACGACTCCAACAGGGTCACCAGGTGGATGGCGGTCCGATCGGAGTGCAGCAGCTTGACCACACCGTCGGCCTGCGAGTGCACGGGGCCGCCCTTGGCCAGTTCGGAGACGGCCGCCGTGACGTCGAGGAAGCGCGCGATTCGCCCGGTGGGCGGCGAATCCACCACCACGGCGTCGTAGCCGTGCTGCTTGCCCTTGTCGGACCGCGCCACGATTTCCTTGATCTTGCCGGTGAGCAGCACGTCGCGCAGACCCGGCGCGATGGTCGTCGCGAACTCGATCGCGCCGATCCGCCGCATCGCTCGCCCGGCGATGCCGAGGTTGTAGAACATGTCCAGGTACTCCAGGAACGCGGCCTCTGTGTCGATGGCCAGCGCGTTGACCTGTCCGCCCCCGTCGGCGGTGGCGATCTTGACCTCCGCGTACGGCAGCGGCGGCACGTCGAACAGTTGCGCAATGCCTTGGCGGCCCTCGACCTCGACGAGCAGCACCTTGCGGCCACCCGCCGCCAGCGCCAGGGCCAGCGCGGCCGCGATCGTCGACTTGCCAGTGCCGCCCTTGCCGGTCACGAAGTGCAGCCGCACCTTGGACAATCGGGAAGGCCAGCCGACAGATCTTCGGCCGTCGGATGTGGGGGACTGGGTCGTCACTCCAGCAGCCTAACCAAGGCGACCTCCCCGCCCGATAGGCTCGGCAACATGAGCGAACCGACCCGGTGGGAATACGCCACCGTGCCCCTTTTGACACACGCGACCAAGCAGATTCTCGACCAGTGGGGTGAGGACGGCTGGGAACTGGTCTCGGTGCTGCCTGGCCCGACCGGTGAGCAGCACGTCGCGTACCTGAAGAGGGCGAAATGACTGCCCCCCGATCCTGGCTGGCGAAGTTCGAGGAGCTGGGCATCTCGCTGCCAGACGTCGTGACGCCCCTCGCGGCGTACGTGCCGGCGGTGCGCACCGGGAACCTGGTGTACACGTCGGGCCAGGTGCCGATGCAGGCCGGCGCCGTTGCCGCCACCGGCAAGGTCGGTGCCGAGGTGAGCCCCGAGGACGGCAAGGCGCTGGCCAGGATCTGCGCGCTCAACGCGCTGGCTGCCGTGCACTCGCTGGTCGGCATCGACTCCGTGGTCCGGGTCGTCAAGGTGGTCGGGTTCGTCGCGTCGACGCCCGGCTTCAACGGCCAGCCCGGTGTGATCAACGGTGCCTCCGAACTGTTCGGCGAGGTCTTCGGCGATGCCGGTGCGCACGCCCGGTCGGCGGTCGGGGTGTCTGAGCTGCCGTTGAACGTGCCGGTGGAGGTCGAGATCATCGTCGAGGTCGCGTGAGCGACTGTCGGGCGGAGGTTGCGTGAGCGACTATCGAGCGGAGGTGGCGTGACGATCGAACACCCCGCCTACGGGCAGCTGCGCCGCGTGACCGACACGGCGTCGGTGTTGCTGTGCGACAACCCCGGTCTGATGACGCTGGATGGCACCAACACCTGGGTGCTGCAGGGGCCCCGCAGCGACGAGATGGTGATCGTCGATCCCGGACCCGACGACGAGGAGCACATCGGTCGGATCGCGGGCCTCGGCAAGATTCCGCTGGTGTTGATCAGCCACAAGCACGAGGACCACACCGGTGCCATCGACAAGATCGTCGAGCGCACCGGTGCGGTGGTGCGTGCGGTGGGCAGCGGGTTCCTGCGCGGTCTGGGTGGTCCGCTGTCCGACGGCGAGGTGATCGACGCGGCAGGCCTGCGCATCACGGTGATGGCGACGCCGGGGCACACGGCGGATTCGCTGTCGTTCCTCGTCGGGGTCGGGGGCGAGCGCAGCGACGGGGGAGGTGGAGCCGTGCTGACCGCCGACACCGTGCTCGGCCGCGGCACCACCGTCATCGACACCGAGGATGGCAGCCTGCGCGACTACCTCGAGTCATTGCGGCGGTTGCACGGCCTTGGCCGGCGGGTCGTGCTGCCAGGGCACGGGCCGGACCTCGGTGACTTGGAGGCCGTCGCCGCCATGTACCTGGCGCACCGCGAGGAGCGGCTCGACCAGGTGCGTGAAGCGCTGCGGGTACTCGGCGAGGACGCTACGGCGCGCCAAGTCGTCGAGCACGTCTACACCGACGTCGACGAGAAGCTGTGGGACGCGGCCGAGAAGTCGACCGAGGCGCAGCTGACCTACCTGCGCTCCTGAGCGTCACGCGACCCTCACGCAGAACTCGGCGCGGGGCCAACGCAAGCAGAAGCTAGCGGGCGCGGCGGGCCAACCGTTCGGAGTCCGAGATCAGCACGCTCTTGCCCTCGAGCCGGATCCAGCCGCGGTGGGCGAAGTCGGCAAGCGCCTTGTTGACCGTCTCGCGAGACGCCCCGACCAGCTGGGCGATCTCCTCCTGCGTCAGGTCGTGCGTGACCCGCAGTGCGCCACCCTCCTGGGTGCCGAACCGCTGAGCCAGCTGCAGCAGCTGCTTGGCGACGCGGCCGGGCACGTCGGTGAAGATCAGGTCGGCGAGGTTGTTGTTGGTGCGACGAAGCCGGCGGGCCAGCACGCGCAGCAGCTGCTCGGCAATCTCGGGGCGATCCTTGATCCACGCCTTGAGCGCGTCGCGGTCCATCGACACGGCGCGCACCTCGGTGATGGTGGTGGCACTCGACGTCCGCGGGCCGGGGTCGAAGATCGACAGCTCGCCGAACATGTCGGAAGGGCCCATGATGGTCAGCAGGTTCTCCCGGCCGTCCGGTGACCGGCGGCCGATCTTCACCTTGCCGGAAATGATGATGTAGAGCCGATCGCCGGGCTCGCCCTCGGCGAACACCGTGTGCCCACGCGGAAAGTCCACGGGGTGCAGTTGCTTGGTCAGCGCGGATACCGCGGTCGGTTCGACTCCCTGGAAGATTCCGGCCCTGGCCAGGATCTCGTCCACGTTGCCCCTCTTAAGCTGTTGGAGAATATGACACGCGCAGGCCATCCCTTGCTGGATGGCTCGGCCAGTCTAATTGCAGGCCGCTTCGCGACGAGCCAACGCTACACACGATCGGCCTGTCGAGTCCCCCGAAATTCCGGATTACTTCCATGGTGGATGTAGATCCGGGTCGACAAGACCTGCTCCGACGCGGGAGATGCGCGGTGCTCGAGCCAGGTCTCGTAGGTGTCGTACGCGTCGTCGACGATGTGATCATCGGGCCGCACCGCCGGGCGCGCGCAGTCTGCCTTGGCCTGCTCCAGAACCGCCGCGACGTCCTCCGGTGACACCGTGTCGCCTTCGAGGCTGGCTTCGAGTCGATCCAGCCCGAAGGTTGCCAGCATGAGCAATCCGGGGACGAATACGACCAGCAACCACGACACAAGGCTGTAGTAAACACGCCGAAGATCTCAGCCCGATCACGAAATGCCACCGGTCCAATCCGATTGATGTCGGCTCCGTCAGTAGGCTTGTCGGCGTGGCAGTCAAGGCGTTGGCGAGTAAGTGGGATGGCGAGACCCACACCGGCCTGGTGCGCCGCGCCAGGCGAATGAACCGCGCTCTCGCGCAAGCGTTTCCGCACGTGTACTGCGAGTTGGACTTCACCACCCCACTCGAGCTGACGGTGGCGACCATCCTGTCGGCTCAATGCACCGACAAGCGAGTGAACTTGACCACCCCCGCGGTGTTCCTCAAGTACCGCACTGCGGTGGACTACGCGAGGGCCGATCGCGAGGAGTTGGAGACCCTCATCCAGCCGACGGGTTTCTACCGGAACAAGGCAAACTCATTGATGCGGCTCGGACAAGAACTCGTCGAGCGGTTCGACGGTCAGGTGCCCAACACCCTCGACGAGTTGGTGACGCTGCCCGGCATTGGCCGCAAGACCGCCAACGTCGTCCTCGGCAATGCGTTCGACATCCCCGGCATCACGGTCGACACCCATTTCGGCAGGCTCGTCCGTCGGTGGCGCTGGACGGAGCTGGAGGACCCGGTGAAGGTCGAGTTCGCCGTTGGCGAACTCATCGAGCGCAAGGAGTGGACGCTGCTCAGCCACCGGGTGATCTTTCACGGTCGGCGGGTGTGTCACGCCAAGAAGCCTGCATGCGGGGTGTGCGTGTTGGCCAAGGACTGCCCGTCCTTCGGCACCGGGCCGACGGACCCGCTGACGGCAGCTGCCCTGGTAAAGGGGCCGGAGACCGAGCATCTGCTGGCCTTGGCCGGTCTCTGACCTCGGCGTGAAGACTTCATGAGCAGGGCGGCGCGCTGGACCGTCGCCGTGCTGGTCGTCATCGTCGCGATCGGCGTCGCGTTCTGGCGCGAGCTGGGAGATCGGGGAGAGGACGCCTCGCCGACCTCGTCCACGAGCCCCGGCACCGCCCGCGATCACCGGGATGCGGACACGCCGCAGGCGCTGGCAGGCCCGCGGGCTCGCGCCGAGCTGCAGCCGTGCCCGTCCTCCGGAGGGCAGGAGCGCAGCGCGCCGGGAATGGACACGGCGTCGGGCCCAGGCCCGGAGGTGCTGCGCGGCATCACCCTGGAGTGTGCGGGGGACGGCTCGACGGTGGACGTCGCGCGGGCCGTCGCGGGGCGCACCGTCGTGCTGAACCTGTGGGCCTACTGGTGCGGGCCGTGCGCCGACGAGCTGCCCGCGATGGCCGAATACCAACGACGGATGGGCCCCGCGGTGACGGTGCTGACCGTGCATCAGGACGAGAACGAGACGGCCGCGTTGATCCGGCTGGCAGAGCTCGGGGTGCACTTGCCGACCCTGCAGGACGGGCGCCGTGTCGTTGCCGCCGCGCTCAAGGTTCCCAACGTGATGCCCGCGACGGTGGTACTGCGATCGGACGGTAGCGTTGCCGAAGTCCTGCCCCGCTCGTTCGCCACCGCCGACGAGATCGGGGCGGCGATAGATCCGAAGATCGGCCAGAAAACAGGAGAGCCGGGTTGAGCGCTGGAATCAACTCCGAGCGCGACGGGGGTGGGCCCGTTCCCCTCGATCCCGCGGCCGCTCCGGCGTGGATGAAACACATGGTCGCCAACGTGGGCGCCGTGCCGAGTGCCTATCGGCGCCGGCTGCCCGCCGACGTGCTGGCCGCGATCACCGCTGCCAACGCCGCCGCGACCTTGACCCGCACCAAACGCGACGCGGCGGTCCTGGTGTTGTTCTCCGGCCCGCGGGACTCGCCGTCGGGCGGTCTGCCCGACGACGCCGACCTGCTGGTCACCGTCCGCGCGTCGACCCTGCGCCAACATGCGGGCCAGGCGGCGTTCCCCGGCGGAGCGTCCGATCCCGACGACGGCGGCCCCGTGTTCACCGCGCTGCGTGAGGCGCGCGAGGAAACCGGCATCGATACCAGCAGGCTGCAGCCGCTGGTCACGCTCGAGCGCATGTTCATCCCGCCGTCGGGCTTCCACGTGGTCCCCGTGCTGGCCTACTCGCCCGATCCCGGCCCGGTGGGCGTCGTCGACCCGGCCGAGACGGCGATTGTCGCGCGCGTCCCGTTGCGGGCATTCATCAACCCGGACAACAGGCTGATGGTCTACCGCGAGCAGAACACCCGCCGCTTCGCAGGGCCCGCGTTCCTGCTCAACCAGATGCTGGTCTGGGGGTTCACCGGCCACGTGATTTCGGCGCTGCTGGACGTCGCCGGTTGGGCCGAGCCGTGGAACAGCGACGACGTCCGCGAACTCGATGCGGCAATGGCGCTCGTCGGCGGCGACAGAGACTACGGTGATGGCCAACAATGACATTGTCTCAAGGGCTTGATCTGGCCATCCTTGCAATCGCCTTCGTCGCCGCCGTCTCCGGCTGGCGCTCCGGGGCAGTTGGCTCGCTGCTGGCAATGATCGGTGTGGTGCTCGGCCTCGTTGCGGGTATGTTGCTCGCGCCGCACGTGGTCACCTATATCAGCGGTGCCCGTACCCAGCTGTTCGCGACGTTGTTCCTCATCCTCGGACTGGTGGTGATCGGCGAGATCGCCGGTGTCGTGCTGGGTCGCGCCGTGCGCGGCGCCATCCGCAACCGGACCGTTCGGACGTTCGACTCGGTCATCGGGGTCGGGCTGCAGCTCGTCGCCGTGCTGGTTGCGGCATGGCTGCTGGGGTCCCTGCTCACTTCGGCGGATCAGCCGAATCTGGCAGCGGCCGTACGCGGTTCACGTGTGCTGACCCAGGTCGACGAGTTGGCGCCGAGCTGGCTGAAGCCGGTGCCGCAACGGATGAAGGCAC
>JAOPVF010000316.1 GCA_025963195.1 Mycobacterium sp.
ACCTGGCGCCGGTAGGTGAGTTTGTCGAACTCGCGGCCATATTCGTCGACGGCAACCACGTCCATTTCGCTGACGAACACGCCGGGGCGCACGTCGACACGGATGAAGGCATAGCCGCGCAACCTCACCCGCGACCAGCCAACCGCCTCGCCCTGCTTGCCGCCCTGGGCATCCCAGACGTAGCTGTTGGGCACGAAGGTGTCGGCGACCTCATTCCCACGGTAACTTTCCAGCTCACCAAGCTGAAAGTCGTACCGTGGCCGCCCGCCGCATCCGACCGTGTAGTAGACGGTGCCGTCGGTTTCGGGGTAGACCACCGCGTTGTCGCCGGCGACCGTCGTTGGCGTGTTGGCGCGGATGGGGTCGGTGCGTTCGAAGACGTGGTTGTGGCCCTGGAGCACTAGATCGACCTGGTACCGATCGAAGAGCTTGGTCCAGGCGGCCCGGACTCCACCGTCACTGGCATGCGACACGGTGGTGGAGTACGCGCAATGGTGAAAGAAGCAGACGATGAAGTCGATGTCGGGGTTGGCGCGGTGCGCCGCCAATGTGCGCTCCACCCAAGTGTTTTGTGTGCCGTGCGAGTAGCCCGTGTTTGCGGTGATCTCGTAGCTGACGTCGTTTGCGTCCAGTGAGAGCACGGCGACGTTGCCGTACGTGAACGAATACGCCGACGGGCACTTGGCGGGACCGTTGCCGGGAAAGTCCAGACGAGCCAGATGCCCGCCGTAGCCGTGCGTCGGGTACGCGGCTTCCATGTCGTGGTTGCCGGTGGCGAACATCCACGGCGTCGTCGACGCACTGGCCTCGATCAACCCGAAGTAGACGTCCCATACGAAGGGGTTGAACCTGTCGAAGCCGGACGGAGGCTTGCCCGACTTCATGAACTTCGGAGACTTCCCCGCACCGTCGGGGTCCGCGTAGGCGATGTCGCCCGCGAGCACGTGAAAGTCCGGGTTGGACGCGATGATCTGGTTCATCACGTTGGTGGCGTGCGGGACAGTGGGATCGTTGTCGGCCTTGTAGTAGTTGTCGTCGTAGTCGCCGGGAGTGAGGCCGGGCGGCAGCAGTGGTGTCTCGTCGGTGCCCTGGTCGCCGATCATCGTGAACCGGAACGGGCTTAACGCCTCTCGTGCACTGGGCATCGCGGTGGTCGCCGAGCGGACGTCGGTGATGAATCCGTCCGCCGTGCGCCACTGATAGAAGTGCGGCATGCGGCCAGGCAAGCCGTCGACGGGAGCGTGGGCGTAGAACTGTTCGGCCCCCAGCACCCCGCTGTCGCCTGCGGGAATCTGGGTCACCAGGTTGCGGACCTCCGCCTCGACGCTTGCGCCCAACGCCGGCGTCGGTCCGTGGTCGAGGAAGACCTTGGTACCCTTCGGGTTTCGTGACAGCTGTGCCGCGAGGCGCAACTGGCTGGAGGCATCGCCGCCATAGCCGACCCGCCGGTTTGCCACTGCCAGTTGAACGTCCTCGGCATAGGCACGACGACCGAACGGCGACAGCCCCACCGCGGCGACCGCTGCCGCAGCTGCCGATCCCCGCAGGAAGTTCCGCCGCGACACACGGTGGCGGCGGAGATTGGCCTGATGCCAGTCGTACTGTTCGGCCATCGTCATGTTGGCGGCAATTTCCGACGGTATGCCGGTATCGGGGATCTCTCCCGCCGTGCTCAAGCGATTCGTAGGCACCACAGGATGCTCGCGCACGCCGCACCGGGCGGCCAGCCGAGGGGTGGAACCCCCGGAGAACGTTCGGTTAACATCTCGCCAGCCGCCGAATCGGGTTGCAAAATCAGACCACCTGTGAGCCGACGTCGGCGTGTCGGCGTGCCCGTTCCCACGGCCAGGTCATCAAGGCCCAGACGATGATGACGACCGTTGTCTCGACGAGCACGTATACCGGCCACGGGCCCAACGCGTCGAGCACGCTCGCCGTCGGGGGCTTCGCGTTGAGATAGCCGTAGTTGGTACCCGCGACCAGGTTGAACGTGAAGGTGAAAGCGGCCCATACGACCGTGGCGACGACGGTGAAGCGGTAGCTGCGCCACGTCGGCCGCATCCCACGCCCCCACGTAAGATAGATCGCCGACCAGACGACGAGGACGTGCAGCGCGAAGAAGGTGACGAAGAGATGGTGCGGGAAGTCCGGCGCACCCTCCTCCGGCGTGCCGACGTCCGGTGTGATCAAGGCCTGCGAGCTGAGCACCAGGCCCCAGAAGTAGGTAAGCGAGAAGGCCCAATGCCGTCGTGACCACAGGGCGTACGCCGCCACGAGCTCGGCGATGTCGCACAGCTGCAGCGGGACCGATGTGTCCATCTCGGGCCGGATCAGCTTGTACACCAGTGCCACGCCGAACACCGTCAGAAGAAGAACGGCCAGGACGCGGCCGATCAGCCGAGCCTGAGCTTCGGTCTGTCTGCGTCCGATCCAGACCAGGAGCACGGCGCCGACCACGAATATTCCGAGCACCACCAAGTGCGACGGGCCGTAGGCCGAGAACTCCCGTTGAGCAGAAGCCACCTTCATCACCTCCCCAGTTTCCTCGCCCCATTGTCGACAGGGATTCGACTGTTCGCAGGCATTTGCTGGCTCGACTTGCCGTACTCATCCCATCCGCGCCACCGTCGGCAACGAATGCCTGATGTGGCCGACAACCAGACAGCGGGCGCTGTCCTCGTCTTGCCCGGTGGGAGGCCGCGCAACGCAGCTCCGTCGCGCTCGTGGCAACTCGCAAACCAGCGGACGTGGCTGGCCCGTTCGTTGCGGCGTAACCTCGGCAGCCACGTCACGGTACGTCGAGTCCAGTACTGGGGCGACGCCGACCTCGTATCGACGGAGTGCCGATTGTTGACCGTTCGGTACCGCCGACACCTGGACCGATCCCCGATCATCGGCACCGAGTGACGACGGAGTTCGTCTCCACGCAGCTACAGGAACGCACACGAACTGAACGGGACAGACCATGACCAACCATCCAAGCTCCCCCAAACCGTCAGCGGCACAGCCGAAATGGCTCTCGCAGCCGCCGGCGAGAACTCGCGGGTCGAACGCCGCGCAGGTGCAGTCACACTATGACCTGTCCAACGAGTTCTTCGCGCTGTGGCAAGACACGAATCAGGTCTACAGCTGCGCCTACTTCGAACGTGACGACATGACGCTCGACGAAGCGCAACTCGCCAAGATCGATCTATCGCTAGGCAAGCTCGGCCTGGAGCCCGGAATGACGCTGCTCGACATCGGCTGCGGCTGGGGCGCAGCCATGATGCGCGCCATCGAGAAGTACGACGTCAACGTCATCGGCCTGACGCTGTCCCACAACCAGAAGACACATTGCGAGCAGCTATTCGCGGGCTCGCGCAGTCCGCGGCGCATGGAAGTTCGGCTGGCATCGTGGGAGGAGTTCAACGAGCCGGTGGACCGCATCGTATCGATCGGCGCCTTCGAGCATTTCGGCTTCGCCAAGTACCAGGACTTCTTCCAGAAGACCTACAATCTGATGCCCGACGACGGCGTGATGCTGCTGCACAGCATCGTCGCCCCTAGCGCAGATGAATACCGCGAACGCCAACTACAGATCACCATGTCGCGGCTGCGGTTCGTCAAGTTCATCCTCGACGAGATCTTCCCCGGCGGCCGACTACCGGCGGTCGCGCAGGTCGAGGAACAGGCCACCACCGCCGGATTCCGGGTGACCCGCGTCCAGCCCCTGCGTTGGCACTACGCCCGGACGCTGGACACCTGGGCGGCCAATCTCGAATCCAACAGAGATCAGGCGATCTCGGTCACCTCGCGCGAGATCTACGACAAATACCTGCGCTACCTGACCGGCTGTGCCGATCTGTTCCGCAAGGGCTTCACCGACGTCTGCCAATTCACCTGCGAAAAGGGCTAGCGCGTCGCAGCTTCAAG
>JAOPVF010000317.1 GCA_025963195.1 Mycobacterium sp.
GCGCTACGACGTGCTGACCAAGGTCTCGATCGCCGGACGGCGGGCTGGCGCACACGTCGACGAAACGTTCGTCATCCCTGCCGGCGACGGCCAGATCCACCACATCCGGGTGCGCTTCCACCCGTTCATCAAGCGATAGGGTCCTCGCCATGGCCAAACCGTCCCGCCCGCTGAAGCCCAAGCAGATCGAGGGCCTGAACTCAGCGAAGGTCGGTACCGCGATCAAGTGGATGTCGAAGGGGCAGACCTGGATCTTCAGGAAGACCAATGGAAAGTTCGGCAACAAGTTCCTGAAGGGGACCGAAGTCGGCATTCTGACGACGATCGGGCGAAAGTCCGGCGAGCCGCGCGAGAGCCCTCTGCTGTTCCTGCAGGAGGGCGAGCGCATCGTGCTCGTCGCCTCGCAGGGTGGCAGGGCCACCAACCCCATGTGGTATCTCAACGTCGTCGCCAATCCGGGTGTGACCTTCCAGACCAAGCGCGGGGTGCTCGAACTCACCGCCCGCGAGGCCACTGACCCCGAACGGGATGAGTACTGGCCCAAGCTCGACGCCATGTATCCCGACTTCGTGAACTACCGGTCGTACACCGATCGCAAGATCCCGATACTTATCTGCGAGCCGGCGTGAGCGCGGATCTGCACTTCTACTTCGATCCGGTCTGCCCGTTCGCCTGGATGACCAGCAAGTGGGTCCGCATCGTCGCCGCCCAGCGCGACTACGAGGTGGACTGGCGCTTCATCTCGCTGCGAATCCTCAACGCGCACATCGAATACGACGCCCACTTCCCGCCTGAGTACGAGGCCGGGCACACCGCGGGCCTGCGATTGTTGCGGGTCGCCGCCGCAGTCAGGGCCGCGCATGGCCGCGAGGCCATCGGCCCCCTGTACGAGGCCATCGGCACCCGGATCTTCGACACCTCACGTGCCGTCGACCCGCTGTCGGGGGCAGAGCAGGGCGCACGGCACGTGCTTGAACCGCTGCTGGAGTCGGTCGGTCTGCCCACCGGGTTGGCCGACGCGCTCGACGACACCTCGCTCGACGACCAGATCCGCGCGGAGACCGAGGAGGCGCTCGCACTGACCGGCCGCGACGTCGGGACCCCGATCCTGCACTTCCAGCCGCCCGGCGGTACCGCGTTCTTCGGACCCGTCATCAGCAGACTGCCCAGCGAGGACGACGCAAGCGTGCTGTGGGACCACGTCATCGGGTTGGCCTCGTTCCCCGGTTTCGCCGAGCTCAAGCGGTCCCTGCGCGAGCGACCGCAGCTGGCCAGCTTCAGGGTGGACGCACAGGCTGCTGGCAAGGAAGAGGACTGGCACGGCGGCAGCCGTCGTACCAAGAAGTGAAGGGCGTTTGCGACACGGGCCGCCCGGCTATCTAGGGGGCATGGGCCGAATCTCCGAACGGATCCGCAACTCGGCACCGTTGGCTCGGGCGATGAAGTACTTCGCGCGTGCCCACATCGCGGTGTACCGACGGACCAACGGCAGGCTCGGCGCGAAGCTGCTGTGGTTCCCTGCGGCACTGCTCACCACGACCGGCCGCAAGTCGGGCCTGCCGCGGACCACCGCGACCCTCTACCTGCGCGATGGCCAGAAGGTTGTGCTGCCCGCGTCGTTCGGCGGCCGCGACGGCAACCCGATGTGGTATCTCAACCTGCGGGCGAATCCGCAAGTACGGGTACAGGTTCGCGACGAGCACCTGACGATGTCTGCCCGCGACGCCACCGACGACGAGCGGCGACGATACTGGCCGGTGTTGATCCAGATGTACCCGCCGTACAAGGGTTACCGCGACGCCGCGGACCGCGTCATTCCGCTGGTGGTGTGCGAGCCCGTCTAGCGCTATGCGCCGAAGACCGGCAGCGGCGTCCGCGACTCGGCCAGCAGATCGGTGACGACGGGGCCCAACTCGGCGGGTTCCCAGCGCGCACCCTTGTCGGCCTCCGCTCCGCGGGCCCAGCCCTCGGCGACCCGGATGATGCCGCCCTCGACCTCGAACACCTTGCCGGTGACGTCGCGCGACTCGACGCTGCCCAACCACACCACCAGCGGCGAGATGTTCTCGGGCGCCATCGCGTCGAAATCGGAGCCCTGCGTGGACATCATGTCCGCGAAGACGGTCTCGGTCATCCGGGTACGTGCCGACGGTGCGATCGCGTTGACGGTGACGCCGTAGCGGCCCATCTCGGCGGAGGCGACCAACGTCATGGCTGCGATGCCCGCCTTGGCGGCGCTGTAGTTGGCTTGTCCCACACTGCCTTGCAGGCCCGCGCCGGAGCTGGTGTTGATGATGCGGGCATCAACGGTGGCCCCCGCCTTGGACTGCGCCCGCCAGTACGCCGCAGCGTGCTTCATCGTGGCGAAGTGCCCCTTGAGGTGAACCGCGATGACGGCGTCGAATTCCTCTTCGCTGGTGTTGGCGAACATGCGGTCGCGCACGATGCCAGCGTTGTTGACCAGGACGTCGAGACCACCGAACGCGTCGACCGCGGTCTGGATCAGGCCTTCAGCCTGTGCCCAGTCGGCGACGTTGGCTCCGCTGGTGACGGCTTCGCCACCGGCAGAGGTGATTTCGTCGACGACACCCTGCGCGGCGCTACCACCACCGGCGGCCGACCCGTCCAGGCCGACGCCGATGTCGTTGACCACCACGCGCGCACCCTCGGTGGCGAACGCCAGCGCATGGGCGCGTCCGATGCCGCCGCCTGCACCCGTCACGATGACCACGCGGCCGTCGACCAGTCCCATATCCCTTT
>JAOPVF010000326.1 GCA_025963195.1 Mycobacterium sp.
CTGCGGATGAAGGATTCGGCCATGTAGTTGTGCTCGCAGAAGAACACGTCTTCGTCGCTGGCCTCGATCTCCTCGAGCAGCTCGTCGGTGTCGAACCGGATGTGCACCAGGCTGCGACGCTGCAGCAGCGAACCGGCCAGCAGATGACCGCGTTTCACCGGGTGCTGCGCAACCCGGGTCATCTTCAGACCGCCCTTGACGACATCGACGACCGAATTGCCCGGCGGTTCGTCGGACAGGCAGATGGCGCGGACGTCGAAGGACTCCGCGGCTAGCCGCATGACCACCCGGGCCAGTTCGATGTCTCCGCCGTGCTCGGTCACCGGATCCTTCGACACCAGGAATGCAACCCTAGTCATGCGCGATGACCCTTTCGTTAATTACCTTGGGGTAGATGGTATTTGGGCGTCACTCAGCCAGGCGGCTCTATTGCTGTTACGCGGTGCCGGCCTCAGCCGATCCGGTCCAGCATGCCGGTCCACGCCGCGACGAATGCCTCTGCGGTGCGCGGGGTAGAACGCTCCTCGCGGGTGCGGTCGGCATTCTTGCCCAGTTCGGTCACCCGCCCCTGATCGTTGACGAAGGAGGCGATGGCATCGGAGAACCCCGGCGGCAGAGCCGTGGGATCACCGTCGCCCATGGGGACGACCACGGCTCCGGTCTCAACGTCCCATTCCGCCAGCGACCCGTAGCCGGTGGCAACGATGGGAGTGCGGTACGACAAGGCGTGTGCGGCCACCGAGGACGCGGGGAAGGTATCGGCGTACCAGTGCCGCTTGCCGTAGGGAATCACGATCGCGCGGACCGACTCGAAGAAGGCGTCTTCCTCGTCGCCATCGACGCCACCGAGGATCTCGATGCCCTCGGCTTTCGGCAGCGCTTCAGTGCCCCGGCCTGCGATCCGGATCAGGATGTCGTCGGGCAACTCGCGCCGAATCTGGGCGATCTGCTCGAAGCCCTTCCCGCGGTAAACCAGCCCGAAGAAGCCGACGGCCTTCGGCCGCTCCTCGGCAGGTTTGACGGCCTTCTTCTCCGACACCCGGTACGGGATGTAGTGGGTGTGCGTGTTCGGATACACCTCGTCGATGGATGCCTGCCCGGTCTTGCTCAGCGCGAAGATGTCGCGACGACCGTTGATCACTCCCTCCAGCCATCGCGAGACGGGCCGCGTGGGGTAGTGCAAACCGTGCATGAGCAGTTTGTGACGGGCCACGAACCTGGTCCTTGCGGTGAACCACAGCGCCTGCGGCGGATCGTGGATCGTCAATGACACGGGGATGCCCTTGAGGCCTGCGATCGACCAGAACGGCGAGAGCATGCCGCAGGCGATCTCCGAGTGCACCAGCACCTTGCCTGCGGGCCAGCTCGCGACCAGGTCCCTGACCTGCTTGCGAACGGCACGCACGTCGGCCCAGGTCTCGTCACCAGGACCCGACACTCGAACTCCTGCAACGTCGCCGAAGTGCGGCCGGAACGCTTCGACGAGATCCTCGGTGTAGTCGCCGACCGCGGTCACGTGGTTGCGCGGTCCGATGTAGATGAGGCGGTAGCCCTTGAGGTCCGTCGTCATCACATGAAGAGGGGGCGGTAGTGGGAGCTGTAGCCGAGCGCGTCGGGGTTGCGCTTGGTCAGGACCTTCGCGGGCATGCCGCCGACGACCTCGAGCTCGCCGACGTCCTTGGTGACCAGCGACGCCGCTGCGACGACCGCACCGCGGTGGATGTGTGACGGCAGGATCGTCGCCCGGCTGGCAATCCAGACGTAGTCCTCGACGACGGTCGGGATCGGGCAGGGCAGGAAGTCCGGATGGTTGATGTCATGCCCGCCACCGAGGATGTGGGTGTCACTGGCGATGGTCACGTTGCTACCGATCGCGATGCCCGCCCGGGAATCCAAGAAGCAACGAAAGCCGATCGTGGTGTTTTCGCCGATGGTGAGGAACTCCGGATCGTAGACAGTGGTGCCGAGCATGATCGTCGACCCCTTGCCGATGGTCGCGCCGCCAACCCAGCGCAGAAAGTTCTGCCGGATGAAGTGTGACGGGATATGCGTCACGAACATGTTGAACAGGATCGTCGCGAGGCGGTTGCGCGCCTTGCGCGCAAACGGCATGGTCTGCATCTTGTACCAAAGGACGCGTCCGTCCGGCCCCAATTCCCACGTGGGATCCGGTGGAAGTTTCAGTCCCGGCGCCGCCGCCAACTTCCTCGCCCGATCCTCGGGGTCTGCGACAAAGAGTTCTGGAATCACGTATTTCGCTCCCGTTGTAAATCCGATTCGACCATTGCAACGACAATCTCGTGGAATGACTTGGTGGGCTTCCAGCCGAGTGACTCCCACACCTTGGTCGCGTCACCCACCATGGCGGCTCGCTCCGCAGGCCGAATGAAGGTTTCGTCACTGCTCACCAATTCCTGCCAATCAGTGATACCCGCGACGGCGAACGCGGCGGCGACGAAATCCGCGATCGAATGCGCGACACCGGTAGCGACCACGAAATCGTCGCCCTTTCCGTGCACCGCCATCCGGTACATGGCGTCGACGTAATCCGGTGCCCAGCCCCAGTCCCGCCGGACACTGAGATCACCGAGTACGAGGCGGTCCTGCCTCCCTGCGGCGATGTCCGCCACGGCCGCGGTGATCTTGCGCGTGACGTAACGCGTGGGCCGCCGCGGTGATTCGTGGTTGTAGAGGATTGCGTTCGACGCCTCGAGGCCGCGGGCCCGGTAGACCTGACAAAGACTGTGGCCCAACACCTTCGATGCGCCATACGGTGAGATCGGACGTATCGGCGTGGTTTCGGTCTGAGGCGAATCGGGCGAACCCGCGAAGATTTCGCAGCTCGACGCATTCACGAAGACGACCGGCTTGCCGGTGCGATCCTGCGTTCGCAGGCAGGCGTCCAGCAGCGCCGCCGTCGACAGCGCGTTGACCTCGGTGGCGTAGACCGGGTTCTCCCAAGACGCTGCCACCGAGGACATTCCGGCGAGGTGGAACACGAAGTCGGGCTCGACGGCGTCGACGACGGCCGCGACGGACTCGGCGTCGGTGAGGCGGGCCTCGTGGAGGGTGACTTCGGGTCGCACGTCGGTCGGCGTCGAACCGGCGCGCACCACGCCATGCACGTCGACGGCTTCCCGAAGGAGCTGCTCGGCGAGGTAATGGCCGTCCTGACCGGTGATCCCGGTGACGACGGCGGTGGCGCCTGCTGTCATCGCGACCGTCCCGCGAGCTCGTCGACCGC
Organism: Mycobacterium sp.; assembly: GCA_025963195.1. Classification (GTDB taxonomy): domain Bacteria; phylum Actinomycetota; class Actinomycetes; order Mycobacteriales; family Mycobacteriaceae; genus Mycobacterium. The sequence goes on from JAOPVF010000326.1 coordinate 3,245, forward strand.
TTCGTAGAGCGCTTCGGCGTATCGCTCTTCGGTGAACTGATCGAAGTGGCGACGAATCTTGTCAGGGTCGAAGGACGACGTCTCGAAGCGATCGAGCGCCTCGGCGATCGCGGCGGGTCGTGGTTCGTCGAAGTACATCCCGGTGATGCCCTCTTCGACGGTGTCCAGGAAACCGCCCCAGCGCAATACGATGCTGGGCTTGCCCCACACCCCCGCCTCGATCGGCGTCAGCCCGTAATCCTCGTGGCTCGCGGCCATCAGCGCCCGGCAATGTTGGTACAGCCAGGACATCTGGCCGTCGGTGAGATCGCTCAACAACACCACGTTGGGGGTCTTGGCTGCCGCGATCCGATCCGCGTCCGGTCCGCGCCCGACGACCACCAGACGCTGCGGGCGCCCGGCGAAGGCACTGACGACCGCATCGACGTTCTTGTACGGCAGGAGCCGCGACACGCACAGGTAGAACGCCTCGTTCGGATCTGATTCGCCGTCCGCGGACAGCCATTGCAGCAACTCCGGAATGGGTTCCGTGGCAGCGTCGCGCGACATCGCCACCGGCGAGAACAGCACATCTGCCGAGATTCCGTAGGCATCGGCGATCCGGCCCTGCACGACGGTCGACACCGCCATGTAGCGGTCGCAGGAAAAGGCCGCGCGACGGTCCCATGACCGCAGCCGTCCAGACGTCGCGGCCAGAACTGCGCGCTTCAACACACCGCTGTCCTCGCCGAGGTACATGTCGGACAGGTAGAGCCAGCGGGCGGGCGAGTGGCAGTGCACCAACTTTCGGCCCGTGGTCTTGAATCCGTGCGCCCAACCGCTCGAACTGGTCAGCACCACGTCGGCGTCCACGTGCATCGAGTTCGCCGCGAACGGCAGGATTGGGAGCGCCGCGCGGTGGTGCTTGCGAAAGACGCCCAGCGAATTCAACCGGGACACCCGAATGTCGCGATCAGCGAATTCCGCATAAGTGTTCGAGGGGTCGTACAGCAACGTGTATATGGGCGCGTCGGGAAACGCGCGACTCATCGAGAGGACGACCTTCTCGGCGCCTCCGCGCTGGGTCAGATAATCATGGGCAATCGCTACGCGCGGTCCGTCAACGCCGTTGTAACTGCCGACAGGACGCACGCTGGACTTCCCTCTCGAACGTGTCATTTTGGCGGATGGTCGCGACCCCAACTCGGCCGACGCATCGACCCGTCCATAAAACCGCATAACCGGTCTAGTTACAACTCCTGGCAAACTTCCGCAGGTCGACCGGTCGTGGTGTCGGGTGCGCTCGACGCGGACTTCTTAAGGCCTGACTAAGAGCGCGGGGCGCTTTGTGACTACCATACTTACCCATGACGAGCGTTACCGAACCGGCGGCCGAGCACCAGATCGACATCCACACCACCGCCGGCAAACTGGCCGACCTCCGCAAACGGACCGACGAGACCCTGCACCCGGTGGGCGAGGCCGCCGTCGAGAAGGTACACGCGAAGGGCAAGCTGACCGCGCGCGAGCGCATCTACGCCCTGCTCGACGACGATTCGTTCGTCGAACTCGACGCGCTGGCCAAGCACCGCAGCACCAACTTCGGGCTTGGCGAGAACCGTCCGCTCGGCGACGGTGTCGTCACCGGTTATGGCACCATCGACGGCCGCGACGTCTGCATCTTCAGCCAGGACGCCACGGTGTTCGGCGGCAGCCTCGGCGAGGTCTACGGCGAGAAGATCGTGAAGGTGCAGGAGCTCGCGCTCAAGACGGGCCGCCCGCTGATCGGCATCAACGACGGCGCGGGCGCCCGCATCCAGGAGGGCGTCGTCTCGCTTGGCCTGTACAGCCGGATCTTCCGCAACAACATCCTGGCCTCGGGCGTCATCCCGCAGATCTCACTGATCATGGGTGCCGCCGCCGGTGGGCACGTCTACTCCCCCGCGCTGACCGACTTCGTGATCATGGTCGACCAGACCAGCCAGATGTTCATCACCGGACCCGACGTCATCAAGACGGTCACCGGTGAGGAAGTGACCATGGAGGAGCTGGGCGGCGCCCACACCCACATGGCCAAGTCGGGCACGGCGCACTACGTCGCCTCCGGCGAACAGGACGCCTTCGAGTACGTCCGTGATCTGCTGAGTTACCTGCCTCCCAACAGCGCCGCCGAGCCGCCGCGCTACCCCGCCCCGCCGCATCCCGGAGCCGTCGAGGACAACCTCACCGACGAGGACCTCGAGCTCGACACGCTGATCCCGGACTCCCCCAACCAGCCCTACGACATGCACGAGGTCATCACCAGGATCCTCGACGACGACGAGTTCCTCGAGGTGCAGTCCGGCTACGCGACGAACATCATCGTGGGGTTCGGTCGCGTCGACGGCCGCCCGGTCGGCATCGTGGCCAATCAGCCCACCCAGTTCGCCGGCTGCCTGGACATCAACGCCTCCGAGAAGGCCGCCCGCTTCGTCCGGACCTGCGACTGCTTCAACATCCCGATCGTCATGCTGGTGGACGTGCCTGGCTTCCTGCCTGGCACCGACCAGGAGTTCAACGGCATCATCCGCCGCGGTGCCAAGCTGCTCTACGCCTACGGCGAGGCCACCGTCGCCAAGATCACCGTCATCACCCGCAAGGCGTACGGCGGCGCGTACTGCGTGATGGGGTCCAAGGACATGGGCTGCGACGTCAACGTCGCCTGGCCGACCGCTCAGATCGCCGTGATGGGCGCCTCCGGCGCCGTCGGCTTCGTCTACCGCTCCCAGCTCAAGGAAGCCGCAAGCAAGGGCGAGGACGTCGACTCGCTGCGCCTGGAGCTTCAGCAGGACTACGAGGACACGTTGGTCAATCCGTACGTCGCCGCCGAACGGGGTTACGTCGACGCCGTCATCCCGCCGTCGCACACGCGCGGTTACATCTCGTCCGCGTTGCGTCTGTTGGAGCGCAAGATCGTGCAGTTGCCGCCGAAGAAGCACGGCAACATTCCGCTGTGAGCGAGCGAACGATCGAGCCTGTGAGCGCCGAGGAGAGCGAACCCGCCGTGACCGAGATCAAGATCGTCAAGGGCAACCCCACCGACGAAGAGGTGGCTGCCCTTGTGACCGTGCTGGCCGGCGCATCGGGCGGAGGGCAGGTCGACGAGGGCCCGCAGATCCGCGATCTGTGGGGCCATCCGGTCGACAAGCTGCGCTACGCGACCTTCAGTTGGGAGCGCGTTACGCAGGTGGAGCGCACTCACATTCGTCGATGACGCGCGTCGTGCTGGCGTCGGCCTCGTCCGGCCGGCTCCAGGTGCTGCGCCAGGCGGGCATCGACCCGCTGGTGATCGTGTCGGGTGTCGACGAGGACCTGGTCGTCGAGGGCCTCGGCACCAGCCCGTCCGCTGGTGACACCGTCTGCGCGCTGGCCTCCGCCAAGGCCGATCAGGTGGCAAGCGGTCTCGACGCGGCACTGGCCGCCGACTGCGTGGTGCTGGGCTGTGACTCGATGTTGTTCATCGACGGCGAACTGCGCGGCAAGCCCGCCGACGCCGACGCCGCGCGCGCCGCATGGGCGACGATGGCGGGGCGATCGGGCGAGCTGTACACCGGCCACAGCGCACTACGCATGCGCGACGGCGCCATCGTGCATCGCGCATCTGAATTCGGTTGCACAAAGGTTAGTTTCGGCTCCCCCACCGACGAAGACTTGAGCGCCTACCTGGCCAGCGGCGAGCCCCTGCGGGTGGCAGGGGCATTCACCCTCGACGGCCTTGGCGGCTGGTTCGTCGACGGCATCGATGGTGATCCGTCCAACGTTGTCGGGATCAGCATGCCGCTGACCCGACGCATGCTCGCGAGCGCGGGCCTGTCGATTTCCGCTCTGTGGCAAGCGAACCCGGTGGCCTGAGCGCTACATCAGGTCGTTGGTGGGCACGTCGTTTCGATGTTCGCGGTACCACGCCACCGTCCGCTCGAGACCCTCGTCGAGGCCGACGGTCGGTGACCAACCCAACGCGCGCATCTTGGTGATGTCGGGACAACGCCGCGGGGTGCCACCGGCTTGAACCTCGCCGGGCTGGATGTCCAGGTCGATGCCGACGATCTTGCCGATCCGGGCGGCGAGGTCGCGAACGCTGACTTCCTCGTCGCTGCCGATGTGGTAAACCTCGCGGTGGCCGCCCTTTTCGTACATCGTCAGGATGCCCTCGACGATGTCGTCGACGTAGCAGAACGAGCGGGTCTCGGTGCCGTCACCCTGGATCGGGAACGCGCCATTGCCTGCGTCCTGGGCAGCCAGCGCCCGCATGATGAACTGGGGCTCGACGTGCTTCCAGCCCATGTTCGGCCCAAACACGTTGTGCGGCCGGAAGACCTGCACCTGACGGTAGTGGTCCTGGCCGTAGTTGAACGCGATCAGCTCGCTGACGATCTTGGAGCCGCCGTAGCTGTACCTGGGGTTGAGGCTGTCGGGCAGCATCAGCGGAATGGTCTCCGGGGTCGGGACGAGCGCGGGCGTCTGATAGACCTCGGCGGTCGAGGCCACCACCATGTCCGGCACGCCGACCTCGCGGCCCGCATTGACCACGGCAAGCGCGCCCCGCAGCCCGATGTCGAGCACCAATTCCGGTCTCTTGTAGAAGTTTTCGGTGCCGTTGATGGCTGCGAGGTGCATCACCACCTCAGCACCCTTGAACGCGCCCTCGAGCGCGTCCTGGTCGCGCACGTCGCAGGTGAACAGCTCGACGTCGTCGGCCACCTCGGCGAACCGGCTGGCATCACCGCGCACCATCGAGTCGACCACGGCGACGTCCCAGCCGTCGTGCACCATGCGCTTGACCAGGTAGGCGCCGATGAATCCGCCACCGCCGGTGACGACTACGCGCTTAGCCATTGGACGGCACCGATCCACGCCGCCCGACGGCGAAGTAGGAGTCACCCAGCTCGGAGGTGGGCAGGTGGCTGAAGTGGTTCCAGTAGTCGTACACGAAGCCGTCGGGGCTCATGAACTCGTTGATGGTGCGCGGCGAGATCGTGCCCAACGACGGATGGTTGTTGGCGATCACCACCACCGAGGCTCCACTGACCGCGTCACCGAAGCGGCTGAAGACCAGCTCGTCGGGGAACTCCGCGGCCAGCACTTCCTGCGGCGTGATCGGATCGTAGACACCGATCTGCGCGTCCGGATGCGCCTTCTTCAGCGCGTCGAGGACCTTGATCGACATCGAGCCACGCAGGTCGCTGGTCTCGGGCTGGCCCTTGAAGGCCATCCCGAGGATGCTGATCTTCAGCGGACCCGAGAGCCCGCGTCGCTCGATCTCGCTGCTGATGAAGTCGACGGTCTCGTGTGGCTGGCGCTCGTTGACCAGCCGACCGGCCGAGGTGATCTCCAGCGAGATGCCTCGAGTGCGGGCACTCTCCATCAGGATGTGCGGGTCCTTCTCCAGACACGGCCCGCCGACCAGACCCGGCAAAGGGATGTTCGTCCGGTTGTAGCCGAGTTTGCCCGACGAGATCACCTCGTGGGCACTGACGCCGAACGCGTCGCACACGCGGGCAACCTCGTTGGCGAACGCGAACTGAACATCACGGAACGTGTTGCTCACCAGCTTGATGATTTCCGCGGTCTCGATACTGGTCACCTGAACGATCGAATTGGTCAGCTTCCGGAACACCCCGGCGGCACGATCTGCCACCGCAGGATCGTCGGCGCCGATGATCTGAGGCAATTCGCGCAGTTCCTGCAAGGCCTTGCCCTCGAGTGTGCGCTCGGGGCACATGGCAATGTCGAATTTCTTGCCGCTGGCGGCCAGGATCGGTGCCACCACGTCGCGGGTGGTGCCGATCTTGACCGTCGAGCGGAGGATGACGAGCGCGCCGTCGCGCATGTTCGCGGCGATGTCACGTGCCGCGGCCTCGATCATGTCAACGCGCGCGACGCCGTCGGGAGCCAGCGGAGTGCCGACCGTGATGATGTAGGTGTCACAGCTGAAGCTGTCGTCG